>JAJXWG010000120.1 GCA_021781695.1 Pseudomonadota bacterium | reverse complement strand
CAGCCGATACCCAATTAAAGCTGGTGGGCGAGGCAGACATGCCCCTGCTTAACGAGGAAAAAATACAGGAAAGCGTCGCGCATCTTGCACAGCGTCGCCCGGACCTGCGCGCGCTGGCATACGGTTACGAAAGCCAGGAACAACGATTGCGCATGTCCATACTGGCACAGTTTCCGATGCTCAATATCGGCTTTTCGCGTGCACGTGACACCTTTGGCGTCTATACGCAGGGTGTGGGCATGACACTGAATCTGCCTATTTTCAACGGCAATCGGGGAAACATTGCCATTGCAAAAGCCACGCGCCAAAAGTTGCACGACGAATATCAGTCGCGCATCAATAGCGCCACCACCGAAATCGCGCGCATCCTGCAGGATCAAAAACTGCTGGAGCAACAATTGGAAAACGTGGAAAAAGGAGAGCAATCACTCGGAATGGCTGCCGCCAATGCGCAAACCGCATTCGATGCAGGCAACATCGACAGCCTGACCTACACCAATCTGCGCAATGCCAGTCTTGCAAAGCAGGCCGAAGAAATCCTCATCAAGCAGTCATTATTGGAACAGCGCGTGGCCTTGCTGACCCTGCTGGGCGGCGAGCTGCCTTTAGCACGGCCAGCACAAAGGAATAACCGATGAAAATACTGTTTATACTGTTTCCCCTGATTCTGATGCTGCCCGCAGTGGCCGCACCGGAAAATGCAGCCCGCAGCGTGCTGATCAAATCAGAACCCCTGCTCAAGAAAACGATGGGAAGGAATCTGACTGTCTACGGCAGCGTGATGCCGTCGACTGGCGCTACAGAAAATATCAGCTTCCCAAGAGCGGGGCAGATTGCGCGCCTGTATGTGTCGGCAGGCCAGATCGTCAAGCGCGGACAAGCCCTGCTGGAGCTTTCAACAGACCCGAATGCGGCCGCACTCTATCATCAGGCCGAGACGACGGCAGTTTTTGCGCGCGGCGAATTAAAGCGCATCGAGGATTTGACATCACACCAGCTTGCCACACAGTCGCAACTGGCTGCTGCAAGGAAGACACTGCAGGATGCGGAGGCGAATCTGGCGGCACAAAAAAACATCGGTGCGGGCGTTGCCGCACAGAAGGTAACCGCATCGTTTGATGGCGTAGTGTCACAGCTCACCGCGCAACAAGGCGACCGCGTGGCAGCAGGCGCTTTTGTCATGCAACTGTCCCGTGCCGGCCAATTGCGCGCCACACTGGGCATTGAACCGGAAGACATTGCGCATTTGCGCCTGGGCATGCAGGTAGAGGTTTATTCGGTCTTTGGCGATCAAACGCCGGTCCTCTCAAGGTTGTTGCAGATACATGGCGCCCTCAATCCGCTCACGCATCTGGTGGATATAGAGGTTGAATTGCAGGCGGGGGGGTTGCTGACCGGCATGCCAGTGCGCGGCGTGATTGCGCTGGACAAGCATGAATCCTGGGTTGTACCCCGCTCTGCCGTGTTGCGCGACGAACAGGGCAGTTTTCTGTTTCAGATAAAGGGCAGACATGCCGTGCGCGTCCCGGTGACAATCGACGTGGAAAGCGCCGACAGCCTGGCGGTAAGCGGTGCGCTAGATGGTTCGCTCAATGTGGTCGTGTCCGGCAATTATGAATTGCAGGACGGCATGATGGTAAGGGAAAGCAACCCGTGAACCTGCCAAGCTGGATGCAGACGCATCGCCGCTCCATTCTGTTTTTTCTGACGATGCTCACAGCCGCGGGCCTGTTCGCTGCATTCAGACTTCCGGTTGCGCTTTTTCCGGATGTGGATTTTCCCCGCATCGTTGTCACGCTGGATGCGGGTGACAGACCTGCAGAACAGATGGAAATTCAGGTGACCATGCTGGCGGAAGAAGCGATCAGACGGGTGCCAGGCGTGAAGAGTGTGCGTTCGGCGACCAGCCGCGGCTCGGCAGAAATGTCGGTCAATTTCGACTGGGGCAGCGACATGCCGCTGGCTGCCACAGAAATAAGCCAGGCCGTCGCACAACTTTTGCCGCAACTGCCCGCCGGCACGGTGATGTCGGTCAAGCGCATGGATCCGACGGTGTTCCCGATACTGGCATACAGCCTGACCTCAGACTCCGTACCGCTGACCAGCCTATACGATCTGGCGCAATACCAGCTGCGTCCATTACTCTCTGGGGTGGAAGGCGTTGCGCGCATCAGCGTGGCAGGAGGCGCGCAGGATGAGTTTCAGGTCATGGTCAACCCCGAACGCCTGCAGGCTTACGCGCTGACGATGTCCGATGTATCCCGCGCATTGGCCGCAGCCAATGTGGTTAGCGCAGTGGGAAGACTGGAGGACCATTACAAGCTTTATCTTGGCATCTCCGATACAAGCTTTAAAAGCATTGAAGACCTGCGACAGACTGTGATCAGAAGCGGCAGCGGACTAGTGCGTTTAGCGGATGTCGCTGAAGTCAGACGCGGCACGGTGCCGCAGTGGATCAAGGTCAATGCGGACGGGCATGACGCGGTGCTGCTTCAGGTATACCAGCAACCCGGCAGCAACAGCGTGCAGATTGCCCGCAGCATCAAAGAAAAACTGGATGGCTATCTCATGCCGCAAGGAATCAAACTTGCCAACTGGTACGACCAGAGCCGTCTGGTGGTTGACTCTGCCGCCAGCGTGCGGGATGCGATCCTGATCGGCATAGCCCTGGCGGCTCTGGTTCTGCTGGCATTTTTGCGCAATCTCAAGATCATGCTGATCGCTATCCTGGTCGTGCCCGCGGTTCTGGCTGCCACGGTGGTGTTGCTGAATGTGTTTCACATGAGCTTCAACATCATGACGCTGGGTGGCATGGCCGCTGCGGTGGGACTGATCATCGATGATGCGATTGTGATGATAGAGCATATCGTGCGTCGGTTGCGCGGCGCACCTGACGAGCATCATGGAAGAGCCCTAGCCGCGGCGCGCGAATTCTTACGGCCGCTGGCTGCCTCTTCCGCTTCCACGGTAATCATCTTCGTGCCGCTGGCTTTTCTGGATGGCGTGACCGGCGCATTCTTCCGCGCATTGTCGCTGACCATGGCAGCAGGCCTCGTCATCTCCTTTCTGGTGACCTGGCTTGCCGTGCCGATTCTGGCCGATCACCTGCTAGGTGAAAAAGACGCCAATCAGAAGGAAGGCGGACGATTCACTGAATGGCTGCACTCAAGATACATATCGCTGATGCGCCGTTTGCTGAACAAACCGCTGCTGGTGCTGATCGGCGTCGTACCCGTATTGCTGCTGGGCTGGGTTGCATACCATCAGGTAGGTTCCGGCTTCATGCCGGTGATGGATGAAGGCGGATTCACACTGGATTACCGCACGCCACCTGGCACATCGCTGACTGAAACGGACCGACTGCTGCGTCAGGCAGAAGAAATCATACGCGCCAATCCGAATGTGGACACCTATTCTCGCCGCACCGGCACGCAGCTGGGCGGCGGATTGACGGAAGCCAATCAGGGTGATTTTTTTATCCGTCTCAAGCCTCAGCCGCGTGCACCTATCGAAGAGGTGATGGATGAAATACGCAATCAGATAACCCGGCAGGTGCCGGGGCTGGATATTGAAACCGCGCAACTGATGGAAGACCTGATTGGGGACTTGACCGCTGTGCCTCAGCCTGTCGAAATCAAACTGTTTTCAAATGATATGTCCGCACTTACCTCACTGGCCGAAAAAACCGCTGCCAGCCTTGCCAAAATTCAGGGCGTGGTTGAAATACGCGACGGCATCAATCCTGCCGGCGATGCGCTGAACATAACAGTCGATCGGGTAAAAGCAGCACTGGAAGGCGTTGATCCCGAGTCTGTCACGCGCATGGTGCAGGATGCGCTGGCAGGCCAAGTCTCCACACAGATCCGGTCAGGCATCAAGATGATCGGCGTGCGCGTATGGCTGCCTAAAACATGGCGCAGCAACGAAAATGATTTGGGAGCGCTGCTGTTGCGCGCCCCGGATGGTCATTACTTCCCGTTGAAACGCGTGGCGACATTCAGCGCAGTGTCAGGTCAACCGCAAATCAGCCGGGAAAACTTCAAACGCATGGTGGCAGTGACAGCTCGCATCAGCGGGCGAGACATGGGGTCGGTGATACATGACGTGAAACGGCTGATGGACACACCCGGCATGCTGCCACAGGGTGTTTATTATGAACTTGGCGGACTATACCAGCAGCAGCAAATCGCCTTCAGGGGCATGATGATGGTGTTTTCCTCCGCCGTTGCGCTGGTGTTCCTGCTGTTGCTGATTGTCTATGAACGCTTCAGGGTAGTGCTGGCCATTTTGCTGATGCCATTATTGTCCCTGTCGGCAGTGTTTACCGGTTTGTGGGTGACGGGCATCGAATTGAATATCTCGGCCATGATGGGCATGACCATGATCGTCGGCATCGTCACCGAGGTCGCGATATTTTTCTTCTCGGAGTATTTCAGTCTGCCGCCTGATATTGACCAAACAGAAGCCCTGATCGAGGCGGGAAGAAACCGGATGCGGCCGATAGTCATGACCACCCTGGCGGCCATTTTGACTTTGCTGCCGCTGGCCCTGGCGATCGGACAAGGCTCAGCCATGCAGCAGCCACTGGCCATTGCCATTATTTCAGGACTGGTGCTGCAACTGCCACTGGTATTGCTGGTCATGCCGGTGCTGTATAGCGTGCTTGAAAAAAACAGACGGGCTTGAATTACGGATGCAGGTCTATTTGAATTGTTTCGTGTGCTTCGTGGAGCGCTGCTTTGTCATGATCAACGAGATGCCATGAACTCAATTCTGACCTTCAGTCCTGTACCGTTTTCAGCCTTGCCCAGTACAATGCTTGCACCATGCATTTCAATAATGCTTTTTACAATGGCAAGTCCCAGCCCGCTGCCGACAGCACTGTGTCCGAGACCCCGATAGAAGCGATTAAAAACCTGATCCAAATCGGCGAGCGGGATACCCATACCCGAATCGGAAACTTCAAGTATGCATTTTCCTTCTTCGACACAGATGAAAATATCAATCGTTTCGCCTTCTGGAATATAGCGGATACTGTTGTCGACAAGATTCACAAGCAAGGTTCTAAGCGACTCTCTGTTTCCGGTGACATAGGCTTTGCCTGTGCTCACCAATCCCAGGTCTATGTTTTTTGTTGCCGCAAATTGCGTTAGTTCGCCAATCACGTTTTCAGCCAAACTCTCAAGCTCAACCTTTTCCAAAGCCATGTGTTTGTTTACGTGTTGCTGTCTTGCCAAAGTCAGCAATTGCTCAACCAGATGCGTTGCTCGTGCAATGCCTGACTTTAAATTCAAAAGCGCTTCTGATATTTCGTCTGGATCTGCCGAGCGCGACATGATCTCAGCCTGAAGATTCAGGACAGTCAGCGGCGTACGCAATTCATGCGCAGCATCCGCAATGAATTGCCTTTGCAGCTCGAACGAATTGGCAAGCCTTTGCAACAATGCATTCAATGCCAACACCATAGATTTTATTTCGACAGGCAAATTTTCCAATGCCAGCGGATCCATTGAATCAGCGTGCCGCTCTTCGAGCTCACGGGCGATGCGTTTTATCGGGCGCAAGCCAAATATGATGCCCACCCAGATTAAAAATCCCAAGGCTGGAATGAGCA
>JAJXWG010000119.1 GCA_021781695.1 Pseudomonadota bacterium | reverse complement strand
TTGCTGCCGGAATCAGCCCGGAAGCGGTGCTGACCAGCACAGGCGGCAAGATATCCAATGTGATGACCGAAGCGGTGCCCTCTGGAGAAGCAGGGCACTGGCGCGCCTTTTTTGATCTGGAGGCGGAAGAAACAGTCGACATCCGTCTTTATCTTAAAGCAGGCGCACAAACGCTGACAGAGACCTGGCTATACCAGTTTCACACTGCCTGATTTACGTCGGGATGTTCCGTCATGTCCTGTCTTATCGAAGCCGGGTCGAGCTGGTGTTTCTGAAGCAGCTTGTAAAATTCGGTGCGGTTCCGTTTGGATAACCTGGCTGCCTGAGTAACGTTGCCTTCCGTGATCTTGAGTATGCGGATCAGATACTCACGTTCAAAACGCTTCTTGCCCTCTTCAAGCGAGAGCAGCATTTCCTCTTCCTGATGCATGGTCTGCTGAACCAGCACGGACGAGATCAGCGGCGTTGTGCAAAGCGCCACGCTGTGTTCGACAACATTCAGAAGTTGCCTGACATTTCCGGGCCATGGCGCCCTGACCAGCGCCTCCATCGCTTCCTGGGAAAAACCGTTGATATTCCGGTTGTATTTTTTTGCAAGCACCGACAGGAAGTGCATGGCCAGCAGCGGGATGTCCTCTCGGCGCTGAGACAATGCCGGGATGACCAGTTCGACGACATTGAGGCGGTAATAGATGTCTTCGCGGAAGTTCCCGGCTTTGATTTCAGCTTTCAGATCGCGGTGGGTTGCGGAAATGATGCGCACGTCGAGGGCAACCGCATGGGTTGCACCGACGGGGGTCACCTGTTTTTCCTGGAGCACGCGCAGCAGTTTGCTTTGCAAAGCAAGCGGCATGTCGCCGATTTCATCGAGGAAAATCGTGCCACCATTTGCCGACTGGAACAATCCCTTGTGATCGCGGACTGCGCCCGTGAAGGCGCCTTTGGTATGTCCGAAAAGTTCGGATTCGAGAAGTTGTTCGGGTATCGCTGCGCAGTTGATGGCTACAAACTGGTTTTTCGCGCGCGGGCTTGCATTGTGTATGGCATGCGCAAGCAACTCCTTGCCGGTTCCGCTGGCTCCCCTGATCAGCACACTTGCATCGCCACTCGCCACCAGTCTGGCCTTCATCAGGATGTCTTCCATGACGCTGCTCTGGGTGACGATGTCTTCGCGCCAATGCTCTGACGGTTGCGATGCCGGGGATGAAAACTGCAGCGCTCTTGAAATATGTTCCAGCAGTACCGCGCTGTCGAAGGGCTTGGTCAGGTAGCCAAACAGTCCGCGCTGTGTAGCCGCAACGGCGTCAGGAATGGTGCCATGCGCGGTGAGCATGATGACAGGGAGCGCGGGCATGCTTCTGTGTATGTGCTCGAACAGCGCCATGCCGTCCATGCCATGCATGCGCATGTCGGTGATCACGAGCTGGGGTCTTGCCATCTCCAGAAACTTGATCGCGGCCTCAGCGCTGTCGGCCGATTCGACTTCATATCCTGCCGAGACAAGCCGCATCGACAACAGGTGCAGCAGGTCTGCATCGTCGTCCACGATCAGTATTCTCGCGGAAAGCCGTGCCGCGCTCATGGTTGATCCCGGTGCGTCTGATTGATTTCGAAGGCCTTGATTGCGTCTATCTTTCCCTGCAGAGATTTGGAATGCATTTTTTCGTTTGCCAGGGATTTTCCAAGATCACTCACGGTTTCCTCAGCCTGTCTCTGCTGGACAAGCAGTGCGCCGAAAAGCCTGGCCAGGTCGCGCAGTTCGGATGAGGAATCGGCGGGCTGATCGGGCCAGGTTTCAAGCAGGTCGAGCGCGGCTGCCGTGTTGTGAAAAGCGGTGTTGGGCAAAGAAAGCAGCATGGCCAGCTTGATGCGTTCAATATTGTTCGGGTTTTTTGAGAAGTTCCGGCTTACGGCATTGTATTCGTTGGCAGCGTCGGGCAAGGTTAGCGCGCTGATGCGGGAATAGTAACGTACGATTTCACCGAGTTTGGGATTTTCCTTTACGGGTGCACAGTAAACCGCAGGGGTGCGAACGGGCTGCGGTGAGGGTTGTGGCGCTGATGTAGTGGCTGTGCATGCGCCAAGCAGGAGTGCAATAATCGGTGTATACTGTTTTTTGATCATCGGGTTCTTTATTTTGCAGCAACGTTCGGGTTCAATGGAAATTCCAGCCTGAAGCATGTGCCTTCTTCTTGTTCGGCAAGCGTTATCGTGCCACCATGCGCAAGCGTGTATTCGCGAGCAATGGACAAGCCCAGCCCGGTTCCTCTGATGTGCGACTGGGGCGCTCTGCGCCCCTGATAGAAAGCCTCAAAAATTTTTTCTTTGTCCATGTTGTCTATACCCTGGCCGAAATCGATCACATCCAGTCTCAAGGCGCGGTCCGTCTTTGTTGCATGGAGTTTGATGAGCCCTCCGGGCGGGGAATACTTGATCGCGTTGGATAGGAGGTTGTCCACAATTGTTCTGAATTTTTGTTCGTCGCAAGTCATCGATATTTCAGGGCAAAGCAGTTCAATCCGCAGCGTTTTATTGGTTATGGCCAGATATTGGTCGTGCACCACGAGTTCGAGCAGAGGCCTGAGCGCTACTTTCTGTTTGATGAGCACCACTTTTTCGGATTGAAGCGCACTGAAGTTTAACAGGTCTTCGATGCGTTTTTGCAATTGAATGCTGTTGGTGGCAAGTATCCTGACGATTTCCTGCTGGTTTGCGGTGAGCGCGCCTGCAATGCCTTCCGAGAGCAGATTGGCGCCTTCACGGATTGAGGTGAGAGGTGTTTTGAGTTCGTGAGACACATGCTGAAGAAAAGTGGATTTCTGTTGTTCGATTTCCAGAAGCCGCAGGCGCATCCAGTCCAGTCTGTCTCCCAGTTGCTGTAAATCCTGCGGTCCTTTTATCCGGACGGCATTCGACAGGTTCCCATTTCCCATGGCGCGTATCACTTCATCGATTTGCCGTATGGGTCTTGCAATCAGTATGGAAAACCCGAAGGCAAGCAGGATCACAACAGGTATCAGCGCGATCAGCAGCCAGACGATAATCCTGTTTGCCTGGTCAGCCATTTCCTGCATTGCGCCCACTTCGCGTTCAATCGGGGCATCCCCGTGATTGAGAAAACTTTGCGTCGAGTCCATCAGCGGAGAAAAATCGACATGCCACTCGTTTTGATGAGACTGGGCCGTGACTTCTTGAAAAATGGCCGATTCGGCAGTATCTATTGTTTGCAGCAGTTCACCCTGTTTGGGCGTGAGCGGAAGGGTGCCGAGATTCGCAAGGGTTTCCCTGAACTTCTCGCGATTCTGGTAATAATTTTTCAGCAAGGATTCGTCAGCCAGAATGGATGACAATTTCACACTGTGTTCCATTGTCGTCGCATAATCGATCAACAGCCGGCTGAAATGCGCAATTTGTTCCGCCTTGTAAACCACCTGACGGTTTTGTTTTGCAAGCTGGTTGATCGATGCTGCGCTGTACATGAGTGAAAGCATCAGCGGCAACGAGGCCAGCAGAAAGCCTGCCAGAATAAGTCCGGAAAAGGACTTGGGGTGCCAACCTGACAATTTTTCTATGAATGTAATCTTGTTGCTCATCGGTGTATGGCGCAAGCCGGCAAAATCGGCATTTGCCGATGGTCGCGATTTTACCATTTCCGTTGGCAGGCGGTGAGGAGCAGCTAGAGACTGGAGGCGAGGCTTATGCGGGTTGGTATTGGTTTATCTGAAGCGGGCGATCATCACCGCGATTAGCTTGCTAATCAGGGAATCCTGCTTTTCCCATTCGAAATCGTCCACTGCTTCTTCATCCTTGAGATGAAGTTTGGAAAGATTTTCAGGTGCAACCGAATAGAGTAGGCCGTGTGAAAATGACTGTTCCATCGCTTATCCTCCACTTGAAGCTTGTCGCTTTGGGTGCAGTATATACAGTAATATTGTTAATGCAAGTGGGGAATTGATAAAAGTCAAACAAATTCTTCCTGTAATGTGCTATGCGGGCGATATTTGATCACGAGATAGGCGCCGACGAGGCTCTCTGCGAGCGTTAGCATTTGCGAAATGCCGTGCAGCATCCTGAATCTTGCGGCATAGGCGCTATGCATCACGTCAAGCGGCAGGGCCTCTGCTTTCAAACCGTTCATTGTGGGCTCGAAATAAAACAGCATGATCAGGGTGATCAAGAGCATCAGACTGGATGCCCAAAACATCGGTTGCCGGGCCGCTGCCCGCTTAAATCGCCAGAAAAGATACGTGAGCAGATATACGCCGCAAACGAGGCCGATATCGTGCATGGCAGAGAACATGTGCCCTGCCAGGCTGCCTGCCAGTTCCCTGTCGGGCTGCATGTAGAAAAGCACCGGGGCTGCAAGGTAGCTGATGGCCCACAGGCTGCCAACCCAGGCAGTGATCGCAAGCGATGCGAGATGATGGCTGATATTTTTCATGTCATAAGGAGGGATCAGGCAAGCGGCCTGCCGATAGCGTAGCGCAAGTATCGCTTTATTGCACGTCTGCTGGTAGCATGAACCATGGAAGATGAAAATGCCGGGGGTTTTCTGCGCTAATTTTCCCGATACGCCAACAGGATAGTCATGACTATTATTCGTCAGCAGGATTTCATAGACAGCATCAAAGATGCATTGCAGTTCATTTCATATTATCACCCTGCCGATTTCATACGGGCGCTGGGGAATGCGTATGCGATCGAGCAGGCGCCGGCCGCGAAGGATGCCATGGCGCAGATACTCGCCAATTCCCGCATGTGCGCGATGGGCCATCGCCCGATTTGTCAGGATACTGGGATAGTGGTGGCATTCGTCAGGGTGGGCATGCAGGTGCGCTGGGATGCCACACTTGATGTAGTGGAAATGGTCAATGAAGGCGTGCGTCTTGCATATCTTGATCCGGACAATGTGCTGCGCGCTTCCATCGTCGCGGACCCCGCGGGGGAGCGCAAGAATACGCGCGACAATACGCCTGCCGTCGTGCATGTCGAATTGGTGCAGGGCGACAAGGTCGACGTGCGCATCGCAGCCAAGGGCGGAGGTTCGGAAAACAAGGCTGTGATGAAAATGCTGAATCCGGGAGACGATATCGTCGAATGGGTGTTGAAGAGCGTGGAGGGCATGGGTGCTGGCTGGTGTCCGCCGGGCATGCTGGGCATAGGCATAGGCGGGACGGCGGAAAAGTCCGTGCTGCTGGCCAAGGAGGCGCTGATGCAGCCCATGGATATGAATGAACTGAAGGCGCGCGGTGCGGCCAATCGGATCGAATCTTTGCGCATCGAGCTGTATGACAGGATCAATGCGCTGGGCATCGGCGCGCAGGGGTTGGGCGGATTGACGACGGTATTGGATGTCAGGATACTGGATTACCCGACGCATGCGGCATCGAAACCCGTTGCAATCATTCCCAATTGTGCGGCCACAAGGCATGCGCATTTCGAGCTGGACGGGTCGGGCAGGGCAGAGTTTACGCCGCCTAAGCTTTCCGATTATCCCGATGTGAAGTGGCAGCCTGCGAAGGATGCCAGGCGCGTGAATCTCGACAACCTCACTCGCGCTCAAATCGGAGAATGGCAGCCTGGCGAAACGATATTGCTTTCGGGGCGCCTGCTCACCGGCCGGGATGCTGCGCATAAACGCATCAGTGAAATGCTCTCCCGTGGAGAAAAG
>JAJXWG010000118.1 GCA_021781695.1 Pseudomonadota bacterium | reverse complement strand
TTCTTCAATGCCCATTCCACGCGCTCGTCCATGTCGTTCCTGGACAGGTTGTGGTAGAGCTTGACGCCAAACGCGATGTTGTCGTAAATCGACATCGGAAATGGCGTGGGCTTCTGGAACACCATGCCTATCTTCGCGCGCAGCTTGTTCAAATCCTGGCTTCTGTCGAGGATGTTGTCGCCGTCCAGGATGATGGAGCCCGTGGCTGTCTGCTGCGGATAGAGCTGATACATGCGATTGAAGGTGCGCAGCAGCGTGGATTTCCCGCAGCCGGATGGACCTATGAAAGCCGTGACCTTTTTCTCGGCGATATCCAGATTGATATCCTTGAGCGCGCGGAATTTTCCGTAATAAAAATTCAGATCCTTGACGACGATTCTGGGTGGGATGGTAGCATTCATTTGCCGTGCCTTGTTAATGAGTAGAAGTGCTTTGACGGAACAGTACGCGCGCCAGAATGTTGAGCGTCAGCACGCTGGTAGTGATCAATAACGCGCCTGCCCAGGCCAGCTTCTGCCAGTCTTCATAGGGGCTCATCGCAAACTGGAAAATCACGACAGGCAAGTTGGCCATGGGCTGGTTCATGTTGTCGTTCCAGAACTGGTTGTTGAGCGAGGTGAATAACAGCGGTGCTGTCTCGCCGCTGATGCGCGCGATGGCCAGCATCACACCGGTGATGATGCCTGCGCGGGCCGCTCTCAAGGTGACGAAGCTGATGATTTTCCATTGCGGCGCGCCAAGCGCTGCGGCCGCCTCCCTCAAGGTGGAAGGCACAAGGCGCAACATGTTTTCGGTGGTGCGTATCACGATCGGAATCACGATGATGGCCAGCGCAAAGGTTCCCGCCCAGCCCGAGAAATGTTTGACATGAACGACATAGACTTCGTAGATGAACAGGCCGATCACGATGGAGGGCGCAGAGAGCAGAATATCGTTGATGAAGCGCGTGATGGGCGCCAACCATCCGCGATGTCCGAATTCGGCAAGATAGGTTCCGGCCATGATGCCGATCGGCGTACCTATCAGGGTGCCGCCTATGGTCATCATCACGCTGCCGTAGATCGCGTTGAACAGGCCGCCCGAACTGCCGGGAGGTGGCGTCATCTTGTCAAATACCGCGGGGGTCATTGCAGGCAAGCCGTGGACCAGCAAAGTCCACAATATCCAGCACAGCCAGAACAGGCCGAATGCCATCGCCACGACAGAAATGCTCAGCCCGATGGCATTGGTGAGGCGGCGTCTCGCATAAAGATCAAACATCAGGATGCCTTTCCTTCGCGTTGCCCCAGCTTGTAGAGCATATAGCGGGCAATGGACAACACGACAAAGGTGATGAAGAACAGGATCAGACCAAGCTCTATCAGCGAGGACGTGTAAAGATCGCCGACGGCTTCGGTAAATTCATTGGCCAGCGCCGAAGAGATGCTGTTTCCAGGATTGAGCAGGGACTTGGAAAGCTCATGCGCATTGCCGATCACGAAGGTGACCGCCATGGTCTCTCCCAGCGCACGCCCCAGACCCAGCATGATGCCGCCTGCCACCCCCACCTTGGTATAGGGCAGCACGATGCTCATCATCACTTCCCAGGTGGTTGAGCCCAGGCCGTATGCCGATTCCTTGAGCATCGCGGGGACAACATCGAACACATCGCGCATCACCGAGGAGATGAACGGGATGACCATGATTGCCAGAATGATGCTGGCGGTGAGTATGCCTATGCCCATGGGCGGACCAGAGAAGAACGGGCCGACATAAGGCATGGTGCCGATATGGTCGTTGATCCATGGCTCAATGTGATCGGCAAACAACGGTGCGAACACGAAAAGTCCCCACATGCCGTAGATGATGCTGGGGATACCGGCCAGAAGCTCGATGGCCACGCCCAGAGGACGGCGCAGCGCGCGCGGCGAGAGTTCGGTCAAGAAAAGCGCGATGCCAAAACTCACCGGTATCGCGATCAAGAGAGCAATGCCGGAGGTGACGAGTGTACCGATGATGGGGATCAGCGCACCAAATTTGTCGTTGACGGGATCCCAGTCCGGGCTTGCCAGAAAACCGAAACCGAATGCATGAATCGCGGGCATGCTGCCCATGACCAGCGAGAACAGGATGGACGCAAGCAGAAGCAGCACGCCCAGCGCAGCAAGGCGCGTCAGGTTGCGAAACAGCGAATCGAACAGGGTTTGCCGTTTCAGGCGTGCTTCATGTAAGAACATCGGCATAATATTTGCTTTTGATTAAGTGGCCGCATAACAACACGAGGGGCATATGCCCCCCGTGATTATAACCGCAACTGCCTTATTTACTTCCAGATTGCATGGCCTTGTGCATCCTTTATCTGTGCTTTCCAGGCGGCACGGATCAGGTCAGCCACAGAGTCAGGCATGGGAACGTAGTCCAAAGACTCGGCCATCTTGCTGCCATTCTTGAAGGACCAGTCGAAAAATTTGAGCACCGCTTGCGCCGATTCAGGCTTGTCCTGCGTCGTATGCATCAGCACGAAAGTGGAACCCGTGATGGGCCAGCTGTTCTTGCCGGGCTCATCGGTCAGGATTTCATAGAAACCAGGAGCCTTGTCCCATTTTGCGCCGGATGCCGCAGCCTTGAAGGATTCAATGTTAGGCTGGACGAACTGGCCTTCGTGGTTCTTCATCTGCACGTGGTTCATCTTGTTTTGCAGCGCGTAAGCATACTCCACATAGCCGATCGAACCCTTGATGCGCTGCACATAGGAAGCCACACCCTCGTTGCCCTTTCCGCCAGTGCCTGTCTTCCAGGAAACCGCCGTGCCCTCGCCTACCGCAGACTTCCATTCGGGGCTGACCTTGGAGAGATAATTGGTGAAGATGAAGCTGGTGCCGGAACCGTCAGAGCGATGCACCACGGTGATGTTCTGGTCAGGAAGCTTCATTCCTTTGTTAAGCTGAGCAATCTCAGCATCGTTCCACTTGGTGACCTTGCCAAGATAGATGTCAGCCAGGGTCGCACCGTCCAGCTTCAGGGCGCCGGCAGCAACACCCTCCAGATTGACAACCGGAACCACGGCGCCATTGATTGCAGGAAATTGCATCAGGCCGTTCTTCTTCAGGTCTTCAGGTGTCATGGGCATATCGGATGCGCCAAAATCCACGGTCTTGGCTTCGATCTGCTTGATGCCGCCGCCCGAACCGATCGACTGGTAATTCATGTTGGTGCCGGACTGCGCCTTGTAGGCATCAGCCCATTTTGCAGCGATAGGATAGATAAATGTTGAACCGGCGCCGGTGATGTCGGTTGCAAAGCTCATGCTTGCATAGGCGAAGGCAGAGGCGGCAGTCATTGCGATAAGAACTTGCTTGAGTTTCATGATTTCTCCTGTTGGGTAGTGTGCCTTGTGTAGCCGTGCTGCCAGACGCAAAGCATTTCAAAGCAAGCGTCATATTATTTATATTATATGACAGTATTATTACACTTCAGGAGGCTACATTTGTCCTGTGATGGACTATCCTCATCCTTGACTTGCGCCGCTCCGCACGACGCAGACCCACGAAAGTCAACCAGCCGACGATCATCATGCCAAGCACGAAAGCAGGATAGGAGACGGATCGCGGGATGCTCTCCGTCATCACCGAATATTCCGACATGCCGCCTATGCCGGCCAGAAGATTGAGCGGCATGAACACCACGCTGATGATGGTCAGCCGTTTTATGTCCTTGTTCTGGTTGATGTTGATCGAACTGTCCGTGGCATCCATCAGAAAGTTGATCTTGTTGAACAGAAAGGCGGTATGCCCGTCCAGCGATTCGATATCGCGCAAAATCTCGCGCACATTTTCATATTGGGCTTCGGAGAGTAATTTCGCGCGCATCAGAAACGACAACGCGCGCCTTGTATCCAGAACATTGCGGCGTATGCGCCCGTTGATATCCTCCTCCTCGGCGATGGAAGCCAATATCGCGGCGGCCTCATCGTCGGTGATGCGGGACCTCAAGACCTGCTTGCCCACGATGCCGAGATCCGCATAGACATCCTCCAGCGCATTGGCAGAATATTCCACATCCGCAGCATAAAGGTCAAGCAGCACATCTCGCGCCTCGGACACGTAACCTGTCTGCGCCCGCGCTCTCAAGCGCTGAAGGCGGAATACCGGAAGCTCCTCGTCGCGCACGGAAAACAGCATGCCCTTGTGCAGCACGAATGCCACCGCCACGTTGCGCGACTCGTCTTCCCGGTCAAGCAGGAAATCCGAATGCAGATGCACTTCGTCGCCCTCGCCCACATAGAAACGCGCGCTGGTCTCCAAGTCTGTCAGCGCCTTGGGGTTGGGCAGATCGACTTCGAACAGTTCGCGAGCCCAGGCGATCTGCTCATCGTTAGGCGCAACCAGGTCTATCCAGATGGGATGAGCTCGGGCCAGATCCTCGCGGCTCGCTATCGGAATCTGCCGCAAACGCCCTTCGAACAGGTCGAACACCCTTATGTTCATGCTATGACCCTGCAGTTTGACTTCCGCGACCAGCTCCGAACGCACATCGTCCGAAATGAGCCTCAGTATCTCATCCTTGCGCTCATCGCTTATCAGCTGCCAGATGATCTCGCGATCATTGCTTGACAGCGCTTCCACGATCCTGGCAACCGTGGGAAGGTCGAGCTCTTCAAGCCTCACCTGCAACTCGGCAAGATGCTGCTTGTGCGCCAGCGTTTCGATCAGCCTGTGTTTTTGCAGCAGCCTGTGAACCTGCCAGAGATGTTTTTGCGTGGCTTCATGATCCGTATCCAGCATAATCGGGTCCATCCATAAATTTGCCGCGATTCTAGCTTAATTCGGCCCGAACCAACCTGCCAGGCGCGGGTTTTTAATCGCCTGAACAATCCGGTTGAAAAAATGGCAGTTGAATGTTTCCGTCCGCTCCTGTAGAATCTACCCTCTTTTGAAAATCGGTTGGAGTAGAAGCATGGCACGAGTATGTCAAGTGACGGGCAAGGGCCCGATGAGCGGAAACAATGTTTCGCATGCAAACAACAAAACCAAGCGTCGTTTCTTGCCTAATCTGCAGCGTCGTCGCTTCTGGGTCGAATCTGAAAACCGCTGGGTCAGCCTGCGCCTGACCAATGCCGGTTTGCGCACCATAGACAAGAACGGCATTGAATCCGTGCTTTCTGACATGCGCGCACGCGGCGAAAAAATCTAAGGAGTATCGAAAATGCGTGAAAAAATCAAACTTGAATCCAGTGCAGGCACCGGTCACTTCTATACGGCCGACAAGAACAAGCGCACTACGCCGGAAAAGATCGAGATGAAAAAATACGATCCTGTGGCACGCAAGCATGTGATGTACAAGGAAACCAAGCTGAAGTGATTCAGCCGGGTTGCCAGATAAAAATGCCCGCACATGCGGGCTTTTTATTGAACAATTTCATTTCAGGAAAAACACCATGAACAGTTATATCGCACTGGCATTGCTGTGGGCTTGGGTAATCGGCTTTCTGGGGACATTGATCCATCTGCACAGGAAGAAATATTTCCCCAACGGGACTGGCAAACCGCATCACTGAACCGGCAGATCAGCCTGGCATACCCTCCACGCCGGGCTTCGCAAGGATAGGCCCGTACACCAGAACAAACAGGGCAAAGGCCATCAGCCATAGCGCCTGCGCGGCAGCCAGCCACAACAGATAGTGCAGCGGCACCATCATTGGCAACAGCACCCTG
>JAJXWG010000117.1 GCA_021781695.1 Pseudomonadota bacterium | reverse complement strand
ACCATCGCCTGGGACACGTCCATGTCAGAACGGTAAATGCGCCAGGCATTCTTGCCTGCCCCTTTTGCCTGATACATTGCCGCATCCGCATGAGCGATCAAATCCTCGCCATTGCCAGCGCTTTCCGGATATAGCGCGATGCCGAGGCTCGTGGTCAGGCGCAGATTCTGCGCATCGAAACGAAACGGGATTTGCGCGACTGCGCGCACGATTCTTTCCGCAAGCGCCTCGATTTCCTGCCGGCTGGCTTCAGGCATCAGGATCGCGAACTCGTCTCCGCCCAGCCGGCTGAAGATTTCGTTGCGCCTTATCAGTTTGCCCACTTCGCCTGCGATGCGGATCAGCATCGCGTCTCCTGCGCCGTGGCCGAACGTATCGTTGATGTACTTGAATTCATCAAGGTCGAAAAACAGCAGCGCCCCGTGCGACTTTCGCCTGTCCGAATCGATGATGAAGCGCGCCAACTCGTCCTGGAAACGGCGCCGGTTGTACAGTCCCGTCAGTGAGTCCCGTTCGGCCAGATAGATCAGCTGCTCCGCGGTCTGTCGCTCCTTGGTGATATCCTCATATACCCACATCCGCCCGACAAAGCGGGATTCGATATCGCGCACCGGATAGCTGATCTGGGTGACTACCCGGCCATCCGCCATGAGTATCTCGAAATTGTCGCTCACCTCGTGAGTCGTCGTCACGTCGAGCAAGAATCTCGAAAAATGGTCAGGCTGCGACAGGACATTGGAGGAAAGACGCAACACCTCTGACGCCGGCTTGCCGACCAGCTTTTCCGCGTCCGAAATCATCCACACGCGCAAAAAAGCCGGATTGAAATAAACCACCTTGTTGTCTGCACCGACAAACAGTATACCCTGATTCATCGCGCCCAGCAGCGACACCATGCGCGCGCGTTCCTGTTCAGCCTCGCTCAGATACTGGCGCTGCTTGCCTTCGGATACTTCCAGCTCCAGTATGCGAAGATGCACTGCTGCCGTCATCGCATTGAAGGCGGCGCTCAACCTTGCGATCTCGTCATGCCCATGCACCGGCACCTGTATGTCAAATTCCCCCTCGGCAATCACCCTGGTGGCGCGCGTTAACAGCACCAGATGCCTTGTAAGCCACAAGCCTACCGCAGCCAGCAAAAGAATGGAGAGCACAACCTCCAGCGCTGCGATGGCAAGGCTCTGGTGCAGGATGCTGGATTTGGCCCTGGCCAGAAAAGCGGTCGACACCCCGATGCGCAGATCACCATAGATCTCCCCCGCGATCTTGATCGGAATGTCCGTGTTATATATTCCACCGGGCTTGACCGAATTGATGTTCGCATCCAGATCCGGCAAAGTCTGTCCTGCCGACCACCCATCGGACGCCATTATCCTTCCGGTGCTGTCAAACAGCACGAGGTAGCTGATGCCCTGCTCCTGTCTTACCTGCTTTAACACGCTATCCATGGAACCATAGTCGTGCTCAGCCAGCGCTGATGCCAAAGAAGCATTGAGCAAGGGGCGGATTTCCTCCATGCGGATTTGCGCCTGGCTCAGCAGATGGTTTTCCATCACGCGCACACTGTTGCCGACCAGTATGGTCAGCATGATCAGCTCGACGACCACGCTGGCCAGGATAAGCTTGAAACGCAAAGATCTGGAGGGGGAAAAACGTTTCATTGAACCTTTCTCAGCTGTTTCTTAAGGTCGTCCACCAGCGGGTCCAGGCTTTGCATTTCGGCCTCTGTGGGTTCGCGCAGTCCCCGGTACCCCAGATCCTGTATGAATTTTTTTCCCTCGGGGGTACCGACAAAATCCAGCATGATCTGCTTCATATTCGCAACCTCATCAGCCGGAACCTTGGGGTTTGCCATATAGATCATGGGCGAAGTTTCCCCTGTCTCCTTCAGGATTCTCAGGTCTTTCTTCACACTCTGCGGCAGCTGATCAAATATGATCACACCCGTGACCGCGGCATCGCTATCCCCGCGCAATACATCGAGCACTGCGCTGTTGTGGGAAACCGCATAATGCACCGTGACATTCTTTCCCGGCTCTAGACCGTTGTCATGCAGGGCCTGCAAACTGAGCATCGCAATCATCGTGATCCTGTCGGTCAGCGTGACGGTCCCGCCGCGCAGATCGCCGATGCTTTTCAGCGGGCTGTCCTTGCCGACCACAAAAACCGCAAACGAGTTTCTTTTGGGCCTCAGCATGGGCACATACCCCGCATCCAATTGCGCATATCTTGCAAAGTGCGGCGCGGTGAACATGAATCTGTATTCACCGCGCTGGGTGCGCTGCACAAAGGTTTTTTGATCTGTGGCGGTGACAAAAAGGACGGGGCGATGCAGGCGCTTTTCCAGATAAACCTGCACCGGATGATATTCCGCTATCAAAGTCTGCGTGCTGACATAGGGCCATATCCCTATCTCCAGCACATCCCCGGCATAAACAGTGGACACGGACAGCAGCATGAACGCAGCAAGCATCCGCAAAAGGTATTCTTTCACCTGACTCCCCAGAGTTATTTTTTCTTTTAGTTTTCCCGAGGATAGCCCGAATCATGCACTGCAATCAAGCTTTTCCCCAAAGATTGCACGGGAAACGCATTCAAGCCGCGTCGCCAATGCGGTCAAACAGCACCTCAAGACTCACGTCGGTGCTCTTCTCAAGGGTTGCCGCGCAGCCGGCAAGCCAGGACTGCAAAGGATCATCGCCCTGCTTTGCAATAAGCACACTCGGGTCCAGCACGAAAAGATGCAGCAATTCAATGGCGCGTATGTGGGCTGCATCCCTGATCATCAGCCAACCCTGCGTCTCGGCCTTGCCCACCATCTTGGCGTCTGCCAGACGCTCGATGATTTCTTCCAGCGCATGAAAATCCAGATGCAGCCTTTCTGACAGCATAGGTATGGTCAAGACTTTCCCCTGCTGCATGCATTGCGACATGATGTGCAATACCCGCATCGCATCCAGCATTTTCAGCACGGGGGGAAGATAAGGTGCCTGTGGAACACGCCAGTGCGGCAATGACGCTGCAACCACCGCACCCAGCAGTATCGTGAGCCATGAGAGATATATCCACACCAGAAAAATCGGCACGCTGGCAAAGGCGCCATAGACCAGCTTGTAGGTCGCGAAATGACTGATGTACAGGCCGAAAACGCGATTCATCATCTCGAACAGCACGGAGGCAACCATGCCTCCGATCAGCGCATGCCCAACCGGCACATACCGATTGGGCATCAGCTTGAACAGCATCGCAAACGCCAGCGTGGTGAGCACTACGGGCAATCCCTTCAACGCCCCGACACCGAAAACCGGGATATGTCTTGCATAGCCCATGGACAGACCGATTAGCCAGGAAGTCAGCGAAAGGCTGGCCCCCACCAGAACCGGAGCGAGCGTCAGCAAGGCCCAGTATATGATTAGGCGCTTCATGATGGCGCGCGGACGGTGGACTTGCCAGATGGTATTGAAGGCGCGATCTATGGTCAGCATCATCAGCATTGCCGTCACAGCGAGGAAAATCACGCCTGCCACGCCAAGGCGCCCTGCGCTCTCTGCGAACTGCTCTGTGTAGTGCGTGATGACACTGCCCGCCGTTGCCGGCATCAGATAACCCAGCAGAAAATTCTTGATCTGCATCGAAAAGCTTCCGAATACCGGAAAGGCGGAAAAAAGCGTCAGCGCGATGGTGATGAGAGGAACCAGGGATAACAGTGTCGTGTAAGTAAGGCTCGCCGCGATCTGCATGCAACGATCCTGGTTGAACCGCATCACGACAAACCGTATAAAAGATTTCAGGTCCTGGCTTTGCATGCTGGTGTCGATTCTCTATAATCCGTGCATGATAACCGACAAAGAAATACTGGTGCTGTATTACAGCCAGCATGGCGCGACCAAGCAGATGGCGCAACTCATCGCGCGCGGCGTGGAGCAGGTCCCGGGCACCATCGCCAGACTGCGCACCGTACCCCGGGTCTCCGCCGTTTGCGAAGCAACCGAACCTGCGATTCCGGAAGCAGGCGCACCCTATGCAGAATTCAGCGACCTCGAGGAATGCATAGGTCTGGCGCTGGGGAGTCCTACGCGCTTTGGCAACATGGCAGCCGCAATGAAATATTTCTGGGATGGCACAAGCTCGTTGTGGATGAGGCATGCGCTGTCAGGCAAACCCGCCGCCCTCTTCACTTCCAGCAGCAGCATGCACGGCGGGCAGGAATCCACGCTGTTGTCGATGATGCTGCCTCTCATGCATCACGGCATGCTGATCACGGGCATCCCCTATTCCGAACCTGAACTCACAAGCACTCAAAGCGGCGGCACACCCTATGGCGCGAGCCATGTCGCGGGACTGGCCAGCGACCAGGCCATCACGGATGCGGAAAAAAAGCTGTGCATCGCGCTGGGCAGACGCCTGGCGCAAATATCGCTCAAACTGGCAGGCTGAATTCAGCCTTCCCTGTTTCTCATGTGATCGGCAAGCCTTGAAAGCGCATCGGACAGCTCACGGCGCAAAGCCGCATCCTCCACCACTTCGTCCAACGCCTGGTTCATGCACATCATCCACTGGTCCCGTTCCGAACTTGCGATGGCAAAAGGAAAATGGCGGCGGCGCAAAAAAGGTTCGCCGAATTCCTGAACGAACAGTTGCGGCCCGCCCATCCAGCCCGACAGGAACTTGAACAGCTTGTCGTTTGCGGAGCGCAGACTCTCCCCATGCAGCTTGCGTATGCCATAAGCCTCCGGCAGCGTATCCATCAATTCATAGAAGCGGTCCACCAGCGCATGGATTTTTACCGCACCACCGATGCGCTGATAATGTGTCTGCGGTTCAAATGTCATATCACCATTCCCGAAATGAAATGCCCAACCCTACCGTGGTCTGGCGATGATTATAGTCAATCAGGCTCTCGCCGTAACCATTGGTGATCTCTGCATGCAGACGCGCCGCCTTGCCCAGTTCCACCGGCAAGGTCCAGTCCAGCTGCATATAACCCAGGTTCTGGCTCATGCTCAGGTTGTTGCGCAAAAGCAGCTCGACAGACTGCGTGCCGCTGTCAGGCTCCCAGCGCAGCACCAGGTCGCCATAGCCCATGTAGTGGGTGATGTCGGGATTGTCGTTCTTCGCAGCACTCTCGGGGATGCGCCACCAGCCGCGGCCCAGCAACGAGAAGCCACCCCATTCCCAGCCGCCTTGCGCATACACCCGATTCCAGCTGCGCGAATCCGGATTCGAGCGGCCGTTCGACTGATGCAAAAGGCCGAGATTGAGCAGCTTCCATCCCGTTTCATTCCCTGTGCCAAAAGTGGCGATCATCTCGGGTTCGTAATCGGTTTCACGGAACGGCGACGAGTTGCGCGTATTGAATACCTGCCAATAGGACTGCTGGGTATAGGCGCCCCACAGACGCAAGGTTTTCATGCCCCATAAATCCACATCCTGGGTCGCGAAATCCGTCTTGAAGCTCAGCTGGAATTTCGCTTCCGCCGCATCCAGGTCATAGGGCGTTGCAACAGATCTCCCGGGAGCGGGAGAATAAGGCTGATTGTTGATGTTGCTGGATTTCTGGATCATGAGATAGCTCTGCTGGTGCGGCCTTAACCTGTCCAGCGCGCTCGAGTCGTGGTCCGTCCGGTTGTCTAGATTCCACACCCTCGTCATGTATGAGCGTTCGTCGCTTTGCGCTGTCTTCGCGTCCGGCGCTG
>JAJXWG010000116.1 GCA_021781695.1 Pseudomonadota bacterium | reverse complement strand
TGATAGCAAGGCTTGGCCGGCCTGCGATGGTGATGGCACCTAACAAGACGCTGGCAGCACAGCTTTATTCGGAGTTCCGCGAGTTCTTCCCCGAAAACGCGGTGGAATATTTCGTTTCCTATTACGACTATTACCAGCCCGAGGCCTATGTGCCTTCGCGCGATGTGTTCATCGAAAAGGACTCCGCGATCAACGAGCAGATAGAGCAGATGCGCCTGTCGGCCACCAAGGCTTTGCTGGAACGCGAAGATGCCGTGATCGTCGCCACCGTATCCGCGATCTACGGTATCGGCGATCCGGTGGATTACCACGGCATGATATTGCATCTGCGCAACAACGAAAAAATGCACCAGCGCGATGTGATCAAGCGCCTGATCGAGATGCAGTACGAGCGCAACGACACCGATTTTTCCCGCGGCACATTCCGCGTGCGGGGAGACGTGATCGACGTGTTTCCCGCGGAAAGCAGCGAGCATGCGCTGCGCATCACGCTGTTCGACGATGAGGTGGAGACGCTCTCGCTGTTCGACCCTCTGACAGGCCATATCCAGCAGAAGGTGCCGCGCTACACTGTTTATCCTTCCAGCCATTACGTCACGCCGCGCAGCACCGTGCTCTCGGCCATAGAGACCATCAAGGTCGAACTGGCTGAACGAATCGCGTACTTCGTAAGCGAAAACAAGCTTATCGAAGCGCAGCGCATCGAGCAGCGCACAAGACACGATCTGGAAATGCTCTCCGAGATTGGTTTCACCAAAGGCATAGAAAACTATTCAAGACATCTGTCGGGCAGAAAGGCGGGCGAACCGCCGCCTACCCTGCTTGACTATCTGCCGCCCAATGCGCTGATGTTCCTGGACGAGAGTCACGTAATGATTCCGCAGATCGGCGGCATGTACAAGGGCGATCGTGCGCGAAAGGAAAACCTGGTCAACTACGGCTTCCGTCTGCCCTCTGCGCTGGACAATCGCCCGCTGCGCTTCGACGAATTCGAGTGCATCATGCGCCAGAGCATTTTTGTCTCGGCAACGCCAGCAACCTATGAAGCAGAGCATGCAGGCCAGGTGGTCGAACAGGTGGTGCGTCCCACCGGCCTTGTCGATCCCGTCATCATCGTGCGCCCCGCGACCTATCAGGTGGACGATCTGATGTCGGAAATCAATCTGCGCATTGCAGCGGGCGAGCGCGTGCTGGTCACGACCCTGACGAAACGCATGTCGGAAGACCTGACCGAATATCTCACCGAACACGGTATCAAAGTGCGTTATCTGCATTCCGACATAGACACGGTCGAACGCGTCGAGATCATCCGAGATCTTCGCTTAGGGGTATTCGATGTGCTGGTCGGCATCAACCTGCTGCGCGAAGGACTGGATATACCGGAGGTGTCTCTGGTTGCGATACTCGATGCGGACAAGGAAGGTTTCCTGCGCTCTGAGCGCTCTCTGATCCAGACCATAGGACGGGCTGCGCGGCATCTGCACGGCACCGCGATCCTCTATGCGGACAGGGTAACCGATTCGATGAAGCATGCAATCGGCGAAACCGAGCGCCGCCGTTCCAAGCAGGTGGCTTACAATCTGGCGCATGGCATCACGCCGCAGGGCGTGCAAAAGCGCATCAAGGACATCATCGAGCATGCCTATGAAATCGACGATGCGCGCAGCGTGCAAAGGACCGTTAAGGAGCAGGAAAAATATCTGGCAATGAGCGAAAAACAGATCGCCAAAGAGATCAGCCGCCTGGAAAAGGAAATGCTTGCCGCCGCGAAAAATCTTGAGTTCGAGAAAGCGGTTGAATTGCGCGATCAGCTCAAAAAACTGCGCGAAAGCGTGCTGATTTTCCCGCTCTAGCCCTCAAGGATTCCGGGGCTTTACCACAACCGAACAGGTCATTCCGGCTACCAACGTGACATCATCAGGCACCTTGTCCAGACGGATGCGCACCGGCACGCGCTGCGCAAGCCGAACCCAGTTGAAGCTCGGGTTCACGTTGGCCAGCAAACGCGTGTCTGTCGGGTTGTCCCGGTCTGTGATGCCATGCGCGATGCTTTCCACCTTGCCTTTCAACAACCGGTTGCTGCTCAACAGACGGATTTCCGCCGGATCTCCCACGTGCATCATCGCCAGTTTCTGCTCCTCAAAATAACCGTATATCCAGTATGAATGCTGATCTATCAGCGCAAGCTTTGCAGCGCCCTTCAGCGCAAAGTCGCCCGGACGCACCAGCAGGTTGGTCACCCATCCATCCGCTGGCGCGAGGATCACGGTGCGCTCCAGATCAAGCTTTGCCTGCTCAAACTCCGCTTGTGCGATGTCATACTCCGCCTTTGCGCTGGCGGCCATGAGTTTTGCATCCTCGCGGTTTTCTCTTGACACCACCTGATCGTCCGCGGCTGCGCGGCGCGCTGCCTGATCCTGCTTTATTTGCAGCATCAGTTTGCGCTGGGCAAGTTGTGCACGCGCCTGTTCCAGCGCATGGCGATAATGGCCATCGTCGATGCGAAACAACAGATCGCCGCGATGCACAAACTGGTTGTCCTGCACCGCCACTTCGGTCACGATGCCGGCAACGTCAGGCGCGATGTTCACGACATCCGCCCGCACGCGACCATCTCTTGTCCATGGCGTATCCTGATAATGCGTCCACAGCAGATACCCGAGAAAAAAGGCCAGCGCAACCAGCACCAGGGTGATGAAAATGCGCAGTTTGGATCGTTCTTTCATGTCAGAAACCTTTTTTAGTAAACCATCAACCCGAATATTGAGAACAGGCAGACAAACAAGGACAGGCGAAACAGCGCCGGATACCAGAGGTGTCGATAGATGCCGTAACGGACAAACAGCCAGTCCAGCAGCAGCACACAGATCCCCGCTGCAACAAAGGCGAACAGCAGCGTTGGCACCAACGCATCAAGCAATGCAATTTCACGCGGCATGCATCCTGCCTTTCCTGTTCGTTGGCGCTGCCAGCACGGAATTTTCATCCAGCAGCAGGCCGCGCATGTAGTGCAGCGTGGTCAGCAACCGCCTTGCCAGCACAGAATCGGATACTTCCGCCATCGACTGATCTAGGCTTGCAATCGCTTGCCTGCGGTGCTGCGCGGAGGGATCTTCATAAAGCGTTGCGACAGCGTTCAGGCTGTCCATCAAGGCAGGACTGCCCTGCCCAATCTCCGCCATCTGCTCGCGCAGTGCAATCACCGCATGCCCCATTTCAAGAACCGACAACAGCCAGTCTATGACCTCCTTGTCCTCATCATTAGCCATGCGCTGGGCGCTGCCGGAACGCTGCACCAGGTCGCGGGCACGCTTTTCCAGTCTGACACGGCGCAGCCCCATAGTGTCCCGGCAGGCTGAAATCACCAGTTCCCGCAGCGACCTGGCTGTGCGCCTGCGCGACCAGTTGCTGTTGCTAAGGTCAATCAGAGTGTACATGGCGCCTGATACGAGGATGGCGATAAAATCCGCAACGGTATCGTTCAGGAAAGAGACAGGGTTGGCACTATAGCCGCTGTTCAATCCGACATGCGAAAAGAAAATGGCAAAGGTGCCGGCGCCCACGATGGCAATTGAGGGCCTTGTCGTCATCCACGCAGCCAAAGCTATCGCCGGTGTCACCGCCAGCGCCAGCATCTCGACGCCCTGTGCATCGACCAGCAGATAAAAATCGCAAATATAGGTCAACACGCTCGCGATGGACGCACCGATGAGGAATTGTTTGATGGTTCGAGTCGGTGAAGGCGTAGCGGCAAACAGGGTGCTGGTCACGGTTCCGATGGTGATCGCCTCGATGCCGGAAGTCCATCCGGTCAGAATCCATACCCCGGCCAGTAGCACAAAAACCAATGCTCCGCGCAGCCCTGCCAGGAATACGATCAGCGGGTCAAAATGCATTTCCAGGGGAAGCGGCGCTTCAGATTTGGCAAGCTGCGAACCGCGAGCGGCATCCAATGCGACATAAGTGCTGGCATATGCCAGCAATTCATCTGAAAAGCGCTGTATCAATTCCGCACCGGTATGAAAATCAAGACGTTTGCCAGCATCAAGGCCAGGCGGCAGACTGACGCGCTGCTGAAATCCTTCGCGGAATGCCTTGAGCCTCTGGATGATTTGTTCAGCCTCGCGCTCGTTGCGCGCACTGCGTCCATCGATTGAAAATGCCTCGCCCAATGGACGGTAAAGTTCAAGCAAGGCTGCGCCGACTTGATCGCCTTGCTGATCAAGCAATCTCTCCAGCGCATGGAAACTGGTCGACACTTCCATGAACTCGGCATTGAGCAGGCTTAATCTTAGCCTGTGAGTGCGCGACTCATCGCTCTCCAGCACGGTGGAAGCGCGGAATGACTCCAGGCTGAAAATATCGCCCACGAAACGCAACAGCGCCGGCTGCGAAACGCCAACTGCAGCAGGGCCGGTTGCGAACGAGCGCAAAAGATCGGAAAAATCCGCAAAACGCCTGCGTACCGATGCGATCATCACATCCCACATGCGCTGCGGAAAGATCAGCTCGCTGACCAGCGCAGCTGAAAACAGACCGGTCAGAATTTCAGAAATGCGAGTCACTCCGATATTGAAGGTCAGTTCAGGATTCAGCACCGACGGCAAACCGACGATACAAAGCGTATATCCTGCCAGCACAAACCCATAGGACTGATGATTTCTAAACAGCATGGAGCCTGCGGTGCAAAAACCTATCCATAACGCCATGCATGTCAGGAAGAAAAAGCGATCTTGCACGAACATGCCCATCAGCAGGAACGAGACCCCGGTGCCGACAACCGTGCCCAGGAAACGATAAAGACTCTTGGTAAAAACCATCCCTGCCAGGGATTGCATGACGATGGCGGTGGTGAGCATTGCAGTGCGCGGCTGCTGCAGATCAAACCAGAGCGACAACCACATCGCCAGCAGGCAGGCTGCCAGCACCTTGAAGATATACATTGCGACCACAGCTTCTTCGTTCCACCAGTCCTGCATGTCCGCGCGCAGCATAGCCATCATGCGGCGCCTGCCTGTTTGTGAGATGAACATCGAAATCATATGGCTTCCTGTCACCTGTCCGCCTGCGCGCCACCGCCCAGGGATCGCATCAGGCCGGCATAGCCGTCCAGCGCTGCCGCCTGATATCTGGCAAGTTCCGCCTGTTGCTGCAGCATCGCGATATTTGCATCGATCACCTGCGCATAAGCACCAAGTCCTGCGCGGTAGCTTGCCTGCGCCAGTGCACAGGTTTTCTGTGACAATTCAAGCGCGCTTTGTGCTTCGGCGCGCTGTTTCGCATTCGATTGCAATATGTTCAACTGATCCGAGATTTCCTGTAATGCGCGCACCAGCTGTCCGTTGTAGCTGTCCAAGGCAATATCATATGCGGCAGTCTTTGCCGACAGATTGGCGCGCCTGCGCCCACCGTCGAATATGGGTAGCGAGATGGCAGGCCCCGCCCCGCCCATCGCCGCCGATGCACTGAACAACTGCTCGAATCCGAGTGCCTGAAAGCCCGCAAAGGCAAGCAGATTGACGTTGGGATAAAAAGCCGCCTTCGCGCCTTCGATGCTGTTTCTGGCAGCCTCCACCTGCCAGCGATGCGCCAGCACATCAGGGCGACGACCGATCAGGTTGGCCGGCAGCTGATCGGGCAGACCGATTGCCGCATCGAGTTTCATCTCAGGACGAACCAGACGCTCACCTGCACCCGGTCCCTGCCCAGAGTATGCGGCAATCTGGCTGCGCAACAGCGC
>JAJXWG010000115.1 GCA_021781695.1 Pseudomonadota bacterium | reverse complement strand
TGACGGTGCAGGCTTTACAAAGGGGATGACCTTCAGAAGCGGGCTGCGGTAGCGGGCACTGTTTGCCGAGGCAGGCAACACCGTGATTCCGAGGCCGGATGCGACCATGTTGCGTATGGTTTCAAGGGAGGTGCCCTGCTGGACTTCCGCACCTTTGCGGTTCATTTCCGGGCAGGCCTCCGCCACCTGGTTGCTGAAACAATGCCCGGAATCCAGCAGCAGCACTTTTTCTCCGGCCAGTTCTCCGGGGTGAATGCTGCGCCGCTTTGTCCAGTGATGCCCGTTGCTGACCACCACTTCAAATGATTCATCGTAAAGCGGTTGGGTCAGGATGTTCGCATCGCCGAATGGTAGCGCGATCACAATGACATCCAGTCTGCCGTTTTTAAGCAGAACATCGAGATTTGCAGTGATGTTCTCCTCGATTTCCAACGGCATGCCGGGTGCAATTCCTTTCAGCGCCGGGATCAGTTCCGGTAACAGGTAGGGGCCTACGCTGTAGATGATGCCAACGCGCAAAGGCAATTCGAGCTGATTTTTTCCCTGAGCCGCGATCTCGCGTATGCGCTCCGCCTCTTCCAGCACGCGCTGCGCCTGCTCGACGATGGCACTGCCAGCCGGCGTGACAGTGATTTCGCTTCTGCTGCGCTCGAATATTTTGAGGCCCAGTTCCTCTTCCAGCTTTTGTATCGCCAAAGACAGCGCGGGCTGGCTGATGAAGGACCTTTCTGCGGCGCGGCGGAAACTTTTTTCCTGAGCCACAGCCACAATGAAACGAAGTTCGTTGAGTGTCATAGCGATCCCCCTTGTGATTTATATATTAAATCAACTTTGTTTAAACAATCAATTAGATTTATAGATAGATCAACATTACATTGCAGCCGTGGACGACAAGCCACCCTATCAACCAACCAACAGGAGCGCATCATGCAACGACCAGAGATCAAAACCATGGCCAATCTTGAGGCGGCATTCGCCGGCGAATCGATGGCACACATCAAATACCGCTACTTTGCAAAGATCGCACGCGCGGCAGGCGACGAGGAAACTGCAAAGGTGTTCGAGGAAACAGCCAATCAGGAAGTGCAGCACGCGCTGGGGCATCTTGACCTGCTTTATCCTAAAGCCGGCATGACCACGGAGCGCTGCCTGCAAATGGCCATCGAAGGCGAGACTTACGAATACACCGAAATGTATCCCGGTTTTCTAAAGACAGCCCAGCAGGAAGGCAATGCGGCGGCCGTTTCTGAAATTGCAGAACAGATCGCGGAGTCAAAAGAACATGCAGAAATGTTCAAGGCCACGCTGGAGAAGGCGGCAAAACGGTTTGCGGCACTGGCCCGTGTGGAAGAGCGCCATGCCAATCAATACCGCGCGGTGCTGGCCAAAGTTGGCGCCTGATACAATACAAACAATTTAATCAAGGAGCATGAAATGAAAGTATGGCAATGTGTGGTATGCGGTTTCATCTACAACGAAGCGGAAGGTCTGCCCTCGGAAGGCATCGCGCCCGGCACGGCATGGGCGGATATTCCGGCTGACTGGGCATGTCCCGATTGCGGCGTTGCTAAATCCGATTTCGAGATGGTGGAAATCTAACGCATAGCCCCCTTGATGGGGGCTCATCATTCCAGGAGAAAGCCATGAAACCGATCGTCGTACTGGGCAGCGGCCTTGCCGGCTATACGCTGGTGCGCGAATTGCGCAAACTGAATCGCGACATCCCCATCACCCTGGTGACGCGCGACAGCGGAGATTATTACTCGAAGCCCACGCTTTCCAATGCTTTTGCGCAGAAGAAGGAAGCTGCAAGCCTCGTGCTGACTGCGGCGAAAGACATGGCCGCACAGCAGAAATTCACGCTGCTTGCAAACACTGAAGTGCATGCAATTCACCGCGAGGCAAGGCAGCTGGAAACGACAGCGGGCGTGATCGAATATGAAAAGCTGGTACTGGCCATAGGCGCCGACCCGATCCGCATCCCTTTGCAGGGCGATGCTGCAGTGCTTTCGGTCAACGACCTTTCGGATTATGCGCATTTGCGCGAAAAGCTTGGCAATGCAAAAACCGTCGCCATCATGGGAGGAGGCCTGATCGGCTGCGAATTCGCCAATGACCTTGCGCTGGCAGGCTACAAAGTCGCAGTGATCGATCCCGGCCCCTATCCGATCGCAGGATTGCTGCCAGAACAAGCCGGCAGACAGCTCCTGGAGCCGCTGAACAACCTCGGCGTGAGCTGGCATTTCGGCAAGACGGCCCAGCGTGTCGATGCCGCCGGCGCGGGTTACACTCTTGCGCTTTCAGATCAAAGTACGGTATCCGCCGACATTGTGCTCTCGGCAGTGGGCTTGCGTCCGCGCATACAGCTCGCAAAGAATGCGGGGCTGGCCGTCAACCGCGGCATTGCAGTCGATGAACAGCTGCAAAGCTCCGATGACGCCATCTTTGCGCTGGGCGACTGCGCCGAGATAAACGGGCGAACCCTGCCGTACGTGCTGCCCATCATGCATGCAGCCCGCGCCCTGGCAAAAACGCTCGCCGGCGAGGATGCCAGCGTGATCTTTCCCCCCATGCCTGTGGTTGTCAAAACACCGGCACATCCCATCGCCGTCCTGCCGGTCCCGCGCGATGCTGCAGGAACCTGGACAGTGCTGGCGGAAGGACAGGGAATCAGGATGGGATTTTTCAATCCGCAAAACGAGATGATAGGGTTTGCGCTGACCGGCGAATATGCCAAGGAGCGCAGCGAGATGGCCGCGCGCTGTGCTGTCTAGCCTGCCTTGCGCAGCAGATCGACGCGTATCGGCATCTGGAACATGGCGCCTTCGGGCGTCATGTGGCGCATGAATTTCTGCCTGACTTCCTGATACAGGGCCTCGCTCAGCCGATGCTGCGTGTGCGTGACCTTGAGTATCTTGGTCTCGAATTCCGAAAAGTCCGAAAAATGCATGGGCGTGGAAAAGAATGTCTGGCTCGCAAGCGTGAAACGGCCTGATTCCACCGCCCGTTTGACGGATGCGAAAGCTGCCTCGCGCACCTTTTGCTCATCGTGGAAAAGCCTCAATATCTCGTTGAAGTCACCTGCAAATACAGGCTCGGAGATGTATGCGACACCGCCTTCCTTCAACACTCTATGGATCTCGCCCATGGCCTCATCCATCAGCTCGACCGGCACATGGTGCAGCGACTTGAACATCATCACGATGCCGAATGACAGATCGCCTGCCGGTATCGCCTCCGCACCACCCTGCCCGAATTTGACATTGTCAGGCGCTTCGCGGCGCAGGTTTTCTGCATGCTGGATTTCATCCACTTCCAGCGCAACGATGCTTGCAACTTTGCTGCCTTTCGCAATGGCCATCGTCTTGTCGGCTTTGCCGCAACCCAGTTCAAGAATGTCTGCATCTTGAAGCGTCAACAGCCGCTCGTAGATATCCCGTTCGTCACAGATTAATTCAGTTTCGGGACTTGAAATCTTCATGGATATCTCATTCATGCGGCATTTTAGCAAAAAAGCCGCTGATTCCTCAGCGGTTTTTTTATGTTGGCGGAGTGGACGGGACTCGAACCCGCGACCCCCGGCGTGACAGGCCGGTATTCTAACCAACTGAACTACCACTCCAAACTGCTACTACTCATTACCGGCTACCAACAACCAGCTTTGTATGGTGGGTGCTGACGGGGTCGAACCGCCGACATTCGCCTTGTAAGGGCGACGCTCTACCAACTGAGCTAAGCACCCGTATTCTTACTGCTTGACCGCATCCGGTTCAGGCATCTTCACCTTGATGCTGGCCTTGCTTTTTGCATCCGCAAGGTACGCCTGCAACATCGCTTCACCGGTCATCTGGCGCAACTGCTGAACATACCGCGCACGCTTTGCATCATCAGGCGGCGCACCATTCTTTACGGCATCCAAGCGCACAATCATGTATCCGCCTTGCGGGGATTCCGTACCGACATACTGGGGTAATTTGGCACTGTCTGCTTGAAACAACTGGCGCACCATCTCCGCATCCAGCGCATCGTGCTTTGTACGAGTGATCGTCTGAGCCTGGGACCAATTCAGCGCTGGGTTTGTACCCTGCTGCAATTGAGCGAGCAGCATTTTACCTTTTTTTACCGCCATGTCCAGCGATTTCTGATGCAATATCTTCTGCCTGATTGCATCACTCACCTCAGCCAGGCTCTTCACAGCAGCCGGTTTGTGATCCAGCATGCGCGCGGCAACCAGCGTATTTTCGGCCACTTCGATCGCTGCAGTGTTGCGGTGATTCTTGGTCACATCATCGCTGAATACGGCCTGCAGCATTTTGGCAGTCCAGATATCATCCGCGGCAACCCCTTTTGTGAGCCAGCCGCTTTGTTCTATTTTCACGCCAGCCAGCTTTGCGGCAGGCTGCAGGGTATCGCTTTGCTCATAGACCGTATTGCCGAATTTATCTGCCAGCTCGGCAAACATGTCGGCCGCCTTCTGTTCACGCAGCTTCGCCATAATGTCGGTGCTCACCTCGCTAAACGGCGCCACCCTGGCAGGCTTGATCGCCGTCAGTTTGATGATGTGGTAGCCGAATTCGGATCTGACCAGATCGCTTATTTCGCCGACTTTAAGCGCAAAAACGGCATCGTCGAACGGTTTTACCATCATGCCCTTGCCGAACATGCCAAGATCTCCGCCATTTGCAGCAGAACCTGGATCCTGGGAGTTTTTCTGCGCAATTTGTGCAAACTGCGCAGGATTTTTCTTCACTTCCTTTAGCAGTTCCAATGCCCTGGCCTTGACTGCATCCTGCTCAGCCTGAGGTGCATTGGCCGCAACGGTCAACAGAATGTGGGAAGCCTGCCGCTGCTCTGGCGTCGAGAATTCGGATTGGTGTTCATCGTAATACTTCTTGACGTCTTCTGGCTTCACCTCCACTTTGGGTATCAAATCAGCCACAGAAAACTTCACATACTCGACCCTGATCTGCTCTGGAACCCGGAATTCCTTCTGATTCTGGTCGTAATAGCTTTTGATTTCGCTGTCATCAACCTTGACTTGCGGGGTCTCCAGCGGAACCTGCGCCACGCTGATGATGCGCTGCTGCTCATTGATCGCGATAATTCTGTCTGCAACGGCATTGGCAGCATAACCGTTCTGGGCGTAAGAAGCACTCATCTGCTCTCCGATCAGCTCCCCTTTCAGCCGCTGCTCGAATATCAGCGGTGACATGCTGCGCTCGGCCAGCACGCTGACATAACGCGCCTTGTCAAACTTGCCATTCACCTTGAATGCATCGATGCTGGCAATGACTTGTGCGATTTGTTCATCGCTCACGGTCAAACCGGCAGCGCTTCCTTTTTCAATCAGCAGCCTTTGCCCAATCAGACTATCCAGCACGGCGCGTCTCAACTCCGGCTTGTCAAGAATCGCGGGGTCGAAATTCGCTCCCATCATCTGGCGCAGCCTGTCCTGCTGTTGGCTCAGCGCTGTGTCAAATTCCTGCTTGGTGATTTTCGTACCATCCACAGTCGCCGGCGCATCAGTGCTTCCTGAATGACGATACGAATCCACGCCAAAAAATACGAATGGCAGAATAATCAGCAACAGGACTATCTGCACCCATCTTCTTTTTTCATGAACAAAATCAAACATAGCGACCCCAGATGTTTTGTACGACAGATACGAAAAAAGGCGAACTTTCGTTCGCCTCAATTTGGCGGAGTGGACGGGACTCGAACCCGCGACCCCCGGCGTGACAGGCCGGTATTCTAACCAACTGAACT
>JAJXWG010000114.1 GCA_021781695.1 Pseudomonadota bacterium | reverse complement strand
GCCAGGTGAGCCACTTTCTGTCTGTGACCACGGCGATTTTTGTGAAGTCGTGATTGTGCTCGCGGCCGAAAAACTTGATTTCCTCCCAGGCGACATCGATGGTGTAGCCTATCATCGCGCGCAGGTCAAACAGCAGGTTGAGCTTGCCGGGGAAATCGAGCTTGTATAGCGACTGATCCTCGAATTCTTTCAGGTCGGAAAGCGTGAATTCGCCGATCACGGCAGCATTGACGAGGTTTTCGGTTTGTTCGATGGTGATCATTTTACCTCCCTTGGCTTTTCCGGATAGCTTAGCATACCGTCAGCGGAATCCGTCATTTCAGGTGTGGCGCAAGGTTGCGGCGCAGATATTCGTGAAAGTGCAGCATGCCATCCTCGGTGGGCGACTGGTATGGACCGTGCTCCTCGATGCCGCGCTGATAAAGCGATTTGCGTCCCTGATGCATGCGCAGGCAGATGATGTCGTCCTCGACTGCGGTTTCGTTGTAGGCCTTCTGTTCGGCCTCGACATATTCCCGCTCGAACAGCACGATGTCCTCAAGGTAATAGAATTCGACGATGTTGGTGCAGGCCTCGGGGCCGCGCGGCACCAGTGTGCTGATCACCAGCGTGCCGGGATACCATTCGACCATGATGTTGGGGTAATAGGTCAGCCAGATCGCACCGTATTTGGGCAGCTTGCCGTTGTGGTAGCGCAGCACCTGTTCCTGCCAATCGCCATAGGCGGGGCTTCCGACCCGCTTCAATGCGTTTCTGATGCCGACCGTCTGCACGCTGTATTGTTCGCCAAACTCCCATTTCAGGTCGTCGCAGTCCACGAAATTGCCTAGACCGGGATGAAAGGGCACGACATGGTAGTCTTCGAGGTAGACCTCGATGAAGGTCTTCCAGTTGAAGGCATACTCATCCACCTGCACGCGATCCAGCATGTAGCCGGAAAAATCCAGATCTTTCATCACGCCGACATGGGCCAGGTCCTTCGCGATGTCGCGATTGCCCGAGAACAGCATGCCGTTCCAGTTTTGCAGCGGTGACTTGGAAAGATGCAGGCAGGGGTTTTCCGGGAAATGCGGTGCGCCCAGCAATTCCCCATCTGTCTTGTAGGTCCAGCGATGCAGGGGACAGACGATGTGCTGCGCATTGCCGCGCCCGGTTAGCATGGTGGCCTGACGATGGCGGCAGATGTTGGACAACAGCTCAACGCCGTTGTTGTTGCGCACCAGCATCTGTGCATCATTGCGCAGCACCTGGTAGTCGCCCATGCTGGGCACCATCAGTTCATGGCCTACATAGCCGGGCCCGTTGTCAAACAGCACGCGCTGTTCAAGCTCCAGTACCTTGGGGTCGAAATACCAGGCAAGCGGCGGTTGAGCCATGAGCGGTGCGAGCTGGATTGGGTTAGCGATATTGGACAAACCTACATCATCCTTCATTCGTTGCAGGAAAGGGGCTGATTTTCCCCCAAATCAGCAGCAAGGGCAACAAAAATTGGCCCTGACAGTAAGCGTTGGGTAAAATGACGCTCCAGAATTTATTGCAGAAGACCCAAATGACCGGAAAATCCCAGAAGCCTCTAGGCTACGAATCGGCGATGGCCGAGCTTGAACAGATCGTCGCGGACATGGAAGCGGGGAAGCTGTCACTGGAAGAATCGCTGGCTGCATATAAACGGGGCGCCGAGCTGCTGACATTCTGCCGCGGACGTCTTGAGGATGCGCAGCAGCAGGTGCGCGTGCTGGAAGAGGGCGTGCTGAAAGATTTGTCCACGGGCGATGCTTCGTGATGCGCGCGGACTTTTCTGCCTGGATGACGGCGCATCAATCCGGATTCGAGGATGTGCTGCGCAGTGTGCTGCCGCAATCCGACATGGCGCCCAAGCGCCTGCATCAGGCGATGCGTTACTCGGTGCTGGACGGCGGCAAGCGCGTACGCCCCCTGCTGGCATTTGCGGCAGGTGAATTTGCCGGTGCGGATGTTCTTCGTGTGAATATCGCGGCGGCCGCAGTCGAACTTATACACGCCTATTCCCTGGTGCACGACGACATGCCCTGCATGGACGACGACGTATTGCGCCGCGGCAAACCAACCTGCCATGTGCAATACGATGAGGCAACGGCGTTGCTGGTCGGAGACAGCCTGCAGTCGCTTGCCTTTCAGTTGCTCTCTGAACATGAACTTTGTGATGAGCCTGTGCAGCAGCTCGGGATGATCAAGCTGCTTGCGGAAGCTTCCGGTTCGCGCGGCATGGCGGGCGGGCAGGCGATAGACCTTGAGAGCGTGGGCAAGCAGCTGATGCTGCCGGAACTCGAATTCATGCACATACACAAGACCGGCGCGTTGATACGCGCAGCGGTGCTCCTGGGCACGCAGTGCGGCAAGGTAAGCACTGATCAGTTGGCGCTGCTTGATCGTTTTGGAAAATGCGTGGGGCTTGCATTCCAGGTCGTCGACGATGTGCTCGATGCATCCGAAGATACTGCAACGCTCGGCAAGACGGCGGGCAAGGATGCTGACTGCGGCAAGCCGACTTATGTCACGCTGCTGGGCATTCCTGCTGCGCGCGAGATGGCGAAGAACCTGCACAGGGAAGCGCTGGAAGCGCTGGCGGAATTCGGCGCCGAGGCGGGACGTCTCAGGGAGCTTGCCGATTTCATCGTGTTAAGAAAGTTCTGATGTATTCATTGCTCAATACCGTCAACAATCCCGAAGAGTTGCGCAAGTTGCAACGCGAGCAACTGCCGCAGCTGGCAAGGGAATTGCGCGAGTTTCTGATCGAATCGGTCAGCAAGACTGGCGGTCATTTGTCCTCCAACCTCGGTACGGTCGAGCTCACCATTGCGTTGCATTACGTCTATGACACGCCTGAAGACAGGCTGGTGTGGGATGTAGGGCACCAGACTTATGTGCACAAGATACTTACAGGCCGCCGGGATGCGATGAAAACTTTGCGCATGGCAGGCGGGATCGCAGGTTTCCCAAAGCGCGAGGAAAGCCCCTATGACACTTTCGGCACAGGGCATTCAAGCACGTCGATCTCGGCAGCCCTGGGGATGGCGGTGGCAGCGCAGCTGTCGGGCGCTGCAAGGCGCGCGGTGGCAATCATCGGCGATGGCGCGATGACGGGAGGGATGGCTTTCGAGGCGCTGAACAATGCGGGCGCTATGAACGCCAATGTCCTTGTGATCTTGAACGACAACGACATGTCCATCTCGCGTCCGGTCGGCGCGCTGAACAATTATCTGGCAAGGCTGATGTCAGGACGCTTTTATGCGGCGATGAGGCGTGGCAGCGAGAAGGTGCTGAAGGGCCCGTTTCTCGAGTTTGCCAAGCGCGCCGAGGAACATGTCAAGGGCATGGTCACACCCAGCACCCTGTTTGAAGAATTCGGTTTCAACTATATCGGCCCGATCGACGGGCATGACCTGAATGCGCTGATCGAGACCTTAAGCAACATACGCAAGCTGGAAGGTCCGCAGTTCCTGCATGTGGTCACGCAAAAAGGCAGGGGTTATGCGCTGGCGGAAGAAGACTGCCTGCTTTATCACGGCGTGGGCAAGTTCGACAGAAACCAGGGCATAGCCGCAGCTGCCGATAGGCAAGTGATACGGCCGACTTATACCCAGGTATTCGGGCAATGGCTTTGCGATATCGCAAAGAACGATGAGAGGGTGGTGGGCATCACTCCGGCGATGTGCGAAGGCTCTGGTCTGACCGACTTCGCAGCAAGGCATCCCGAGCGCTATTTCGATGTGGGTATCGCCGAGCAGCATGCGCTGACCTTCGCGGCGGGGCTTGCCTGCGATGGATACAAGCCCGTGGTGGCGATCTATTCGACTTTTTTGCAGCGCGCCTATGACCAGCTGATACACGATATCGCGATCCAGAATCTGCCTGTTGTGCTTGCTATAGACCGCGGCGGGCTGGTGGGTGCGGATGGCGCGACCCATGCGGGCAGCTTCGATTTGTCTTTTTTGCGCTGCATTCCGAACATCACGCTGATGACGCCGGCAGACGAGAACGAATGCAGGCAGATGCTGTACACCGCGGTCACGCTCGGCACGCCTGCTGCTGTGCGCTATCCGCGCGGCACGGGGCCCGGGGTTCCTGTGCAGCAAGAGATGCAGGCACTGCCTGTCGGGCGCGGCGAGGTGCGTCGGGAAGGAAAGAAGGTGGCGATACTGGCATTCGGTTCGATGCTGAAGCCAGCGCTTGAAGCCGGTGAGCAGCTTGATGCGACAGTGGTGAACATGCGTTTCGTCAAGCCCATGGATGTTGAACTTGTCAGGCGTATGGCTGTCACTCATGAGCTTCTGGTCACGATAGAGGAAAATGTGGTGCAGGGCGGTGCGGGCAGCGCGATTGCCGAATGTCTTTCCGGGATTGAATTGCTGCATCTGGGTTTGCCGGACAGATTCATCGAACAGGGCGAGCCGACACAGATGCTGGCAGACTGCGGTCTGGATGCTGCGGGCATTGCAGCCGCAATAAATAAAAAAATAACCAAGTAATTTTGTCGGAATTGGTTATAATCTCGTTCACCGTAAATTGATAGAGAGTGCATCATGAATAAACCAACACCCATTGCCGATGTGCAAAGTTCGGCAGATTTGCGACAGATCGCGATCAACCGGGTCGGCATCAAGGGCATACGCCATCCGGTCAAAGTCAAGGACAAGAGCGTCGGCGTGCAGCACACCATTGCGACTTTCAACATGTATGTGCACCTGCCGCACAATTTCAAGGGCACGCACATGTCGCGCTTTGTCGAGATTCTCAATCGGCATGAACGCGAAATTTCCGTGGAGTCCTACGAGAGCATACTGCGCGAAATGGTGGAGAGGCTGGAAGCGGAATCAGGCTATATAGAAATGACATTCCCTTATTTCGTCAACAAGACCGCCCCGATATCCGGCGTGCAGAGCCTGCTCGATTACGATGTCACGCTGGTCGGGGAAATGAAGGAAGGCCGGGCGCGCATCACGATGAAGGTCCTGGTTCCCGTGACCAGCCTCTGTCCCTGCTCGAAGAAGATATCCGATCGCGGCGCGCACAACCAGCGCTCCCATGTGACGATCACGCTTTGCACCAACAGCTTTGTGTGGATCGAGGATGTAGTGCGCATCGCAGAAGAGCAGGCATCCTGCGAATTGTACGGTCTCTTGAAGCGTCCCGACGAAAAATATGTCACAGAGCGCGCCTATGACAATCCCAAGTTTGTCGAGGACATGGTGCGCGACGTTGCTGCCGTGTTGAATGCGGACGAGCGCATCGACTCATACGTCGTCGAGTCGGAGAATTTTGAATCGATACACAACCATTCAGCCTATGCTCTGATAGAGCGGGATAAAAAACAGGATTGAGGATTCAGGATCAAGTAAACACGGTGCGCCACTTCTGACTTTCAACTGAATCCTGTATTCTGCATCCACCATGCTTCCTGTCGCCATTTTTCGTCATGCAGCCACCGAAGGTCCGGGATACCTCGCCGAATTCCTGGATAAGCATCACATACCCTGGAGGCTGATCGCAGTCGACCGGGGGGAGGCTGTGCCACGGTCGATAGCGGATTTCTCGGGTCTCGTATTCATGGGTGGGCCGATGAGCGTCAATGACGATCTACCCTGGATAAGACAGGAGCTTGATCTGATCCGCGAGGCAGTCTCGGGAAATGTGCCTGTGCTTGGTCATTGTCTGGGCGGCCAGCTCATGTCGAAAGCGCTTGGCGCAGTAGTTTCGAAAAACAAGGTGAAGGAAATCGGCTGGGGCAAG
>JAJXWG010000113.1 GCA_021781695.1 Pseudomonadota bacterium | reverse complement strand
AGTAATTCTGCAGCGTCAGGATGATTTGCTGAAAGGTGAGCATGAAAAAACCCGCTGTAATTTAACAAAAGCTGCATTTTACGGGTTTTTAGCATGTTACGGCAGAACTATCCTGCAAATTTTAATGTGCACTCAATCAAGATCGCCTGCCAATGAATCGCGCACCTGTTGCGGTAACACCACTTCCTTTTGGTATTCAGGATGGTCTATGCCTGCGCGTAGCGCAGCACCCTTCTTGACCAGGTTGATCATTTCGGGTGCAAGTTCAAAGCGAAGGAAGTGCACCGCGGAAGTTTTTCCATCCGTTTCCCTGTCCATGTCCTCGTTGGCGATTGCATAAACCCTGTCGCATCCAGCGACCTGCATCCAGGCTGTCTTTTCAATGCCGGCAAGCTGCAATAGGGCTTGCCGGCGTTCATCCACATCTTCGTATTCGATCATGAAGGTGGCCTTCCAGTTGGTGCCATCCGGGATCAGCGGATTGTAGACTTTCAGTTCCTGCTCTACGCCATCAACATCGAAGATGCGCTCAAGCCGCAGCATTTCCTGCACCTGATATTGCATGGTCAGGCTATCCTCATAATGCAGCGTCGCGTGTTCGCCAAGCAACACCCTTCGGCTTTCCTTGTGTTCGATGATCGTCGTGCGGAATTCTGGTCGGATGCGCGCATACTGTTGCAGGCTGTAAAGTTTATCTCTCGTCAGCATCATGTTCATATCCCATAAGCCTTTCGCAATAAAGTGACCGGATGTTCGGGTGCTCTGCCATTCTTCAGGCAGTTTTCGATATGGTGGCCTGCCATCGCGCAATCGCTGCCGTAATGCGCAGCTTCGGAATTTCTGATCCTGTCAGCCACGGGCTTGACGATCTTCATCGCGTAGTCGTGGAACTCCCTTTTCACCGCATAAGTGCCATCGTGACCTGAACAGCGTTCGATGATTTCCACTGTGGTATCAGGAACAAGGGACAGCGCTTCGCGGGTTTTCTGGCCGATGTTCTGCACGCGCTGATGGCAGGCTGCATGATAGGCGACTTTCCCCAGGGGCTGTTTGAAATCCGTCTTCAGCCGGTCTTCCTTGTGGCGCAGCATCAAATATTCGAAGGGATCGAAATAAGCCTGCTTCACCTTCTGCACATCAGGATCATCGGGATACATCAGCGGGAGCTCCTGTTTGAACATCAGCACACATGACGGCACCAGCGCTGTCAGATCCCAGCCTTCATCGACGAGCTTCGCAAGCCAGGGGATGTTGCATTCCTTTGCTTTGGCAACCGAATCCAGATCGCCAAGCTCAAGCTTGGGCATGCCGCAGCAGCGTTCCTGTTCCGCAAGCCGTACGGGGATGCCGTTGTGCTCGAAGACTGCGACCAAGTCCTCGCCGGGTCCCGGTTCGTTGCGGTTCATGTAACAGGTGGCAAACAGCGCGATCCTGCCTTTTGTCCTGCCGGCAGGCGCGGCCGTGTTTTCGCTTTGATGCCTGGACAGGCGGCTGCGCAACGGCTTGCTGTGATATTCCGGCACCCAGGCATCCGCATGTATGCCTGCGAGCATCTCCAGTGCTTTGCGCGCAACGGCTATCCTGTTGGCTGCATTGATCACCTGGGCTACCACCGGAATTCCTGCGAGTCTGCCGACGGCATCGGTGCTGGTCAGTACGCGGTCGCGCAGCTTGACGTCTCCTTGCCGGTACCTTACCGCCTTGGCTCTCAGCATCAGATGGGGGAAGTCCACGTTCCACTCGTGCGGCGGCACGTAAGGGCATTTTGTCATGTAGCAAAGATCGCACAGGTAGCAGTGGTCCACGACCTTCATGTAGTCGGACTTTGAAACACCATCCACTTCCATCGTGGCAGATTCGTCCACCAGATCGAAGAGCGTCGGGAATGACTGGCACAGGCTCACGCAACGGCGGCATCCGTGGCAGATGTCGAAAACCCGCTCCATTTCCTTTTCCAGTGATTCCAGGCTGTAGAAGTCGGGGTTCTTCCAGTCCAGAACATGACGGGTAGGTGCTTCAAGATTACCTTCGCGCGCAGGAGCAGCCATGGCATCTTCCTTATCATCGTCCGGGAAACCGGCCGCCAGGACCGGTATCGGGATCAGGACTTGAACTCGTTGAGCGCCTTCTGGTAGCGGTTGGCGTGCGAGCGTTCCGCCTTGGCCAGCGTTTCGAACCAGTCGGCAACCTCACTGAAACCCTCTTCGCGCGCGGTTTTGGCCATGCCCGGATACATGTCGGTGTATTCGTGCGTCTCGCCTGCGACGGCGCTTTTCAGATTGTCCTCGGTGCCGCCGAACGGCAGGCCGGTGGCGGGATCGCCACACTGCTCAAGATACTCCAGATGGCCATGCGCATGGCCGGTCTCGCCTTCTGCGGTGGAGCGAAACAGGGCAGAGACATCGTTGTAGCCCTCAATGTCGGCTTTGGCTGCAAAATAAAGATAGCGGCGGTTGGCCATGGATTCGCCGGCGAAGGCGTCTTTCAGGGATTGCTCGGTCTTGCTTCCTTTGAGTTTCATGATATTTCCCCTCTGTTAAGAAATTAACGAACGAGTGACCACAAACTTTCGGTTACAACCTTGCGATTTGAATTGCCTGAATTGCCAGATTTGATTGCAGAGTGAACAGTATTTATTCTATCACCAGAACCGCGGCTGACAACAGATTTTCCGAGATGAGAATGAGGAAATCGGGTCAGGCCGAATCGATCAACGCCAGTTTTTGCGTTCGCGTCAGCTTCTTGATTTCACTCTCGCGCTTCAAAGCTGAAGAACGGTCTATGCAGTTTTCGTGAAACACCAGCGCGACCGGTCTGCGTGAGCGCGTGTACTTCGCCCCCATCCCTTCGTTGTGCGCATTCAGGCGTTTCTCGATGTCGTTGGTGATTCCGCAGTACAGCGTGCCGTCCGCACAGCGCAACAGATAGCACAGCCAGTTGGAAGTCATTGCATTTTTCATGCCGTCCATTTTACGGAGATGACCGTTTTGCCGTGGAGATTTTGATTTGGCAATGGCATTTATCTTTATCGCGTTATTGTCGAAAAATTTTACAGTTATTAAAAATGTTTAAGAGGATCACAACGCCGCACCCGGGATAACATTTCATTGTTTTTTGTTTATTAAAACAAATATTCTCATTCCTGGTTTCTTGCTAAATTGTGGCACAGAATCTGCTTTAGTTTCCTCATTTGCCGATCTCAAGAATTTTTGTATTGCCAATATTGAAGGAGATGCCTTTGAAGAAGCTCTATCCGGCTCTTGTTGCGGTAATCGTAACGACATTCACCACGATCCCTCCGGCTAATGCAGGGGCTTTATTCATCAACAATGTCGGTTCAATAACTGACTCCAGTGTGCTTGGTGCGATCAATACTGCCATTTCAGACGTTACGTCGCTTTACAATACCGGGAGTGGCGCTGGAAATGTAACGCTGAATGTTGACTTCACATATAGCAGCGCAGCTGCTGGAAATCTCGCATCCAGTAGTCAGTACTTCTATGGCTACAGCTATAACGCATATACCAGAGCACTGAAGACCGACTCGAAAAATAACAGTGGCAATACCAATCTGGCGACAGCAGTTTCCCACCTCGCGTACGGTAACAAGGGGAACATGGCAATTACTTATGGCCAGGCTTTTCTGCTAGGGCAATATGGCCTTGGCAATCCGGTTTTCGCAGGCAACGATGCCATCAACCTCAGTAGCAGTGTGACCAATTGGAATTTCACCGGAACCGCAACTTCATCGCAGTATGATGCGATCGGTGCCCTCGAGCATGAACTTGATGAATTGCTCGGGATCGGGGGCGGCGGATCGGTCCTCGGAGACTGCGCAATTGATAGCTTCTTTTGCACATACAGCCTGGGCGCGACGGATCTGTACCGCTACTCTGCAGCAGGAACGCCGTCAACATCAACGACCTCACCGACATACTTGTCGATCAATGGCGGCAACACCAGCATTGTCGATTTCAACACGACTTCCCCTGGCGATTATGGTGATTTCGCACCGGCTTGTGGTCCGACATCCAATAATTCAGGTAATAACCAGTACATCCAGAATGCCTTTAACTGTATGGGCATGGACGAGACGTACAGCACATCCTCACCCGAATACATTGCGACAACGGCAATTGGCTGGGACCCTGCGGTCAGCACTTCAGTAAAAAAACATTCCACTAGCATCCTGGGGGCTAGCACTTCTGCTGGCATTCAGGGAACAAGCACAGCTGTACCGGAACCTTCTACTTACATCCTGTTTGCTACCGGCTTAATTGCCATTAACGAGCTGCGCCGTAGAAGAAAAGTCTAATGGAGGGTGATTGAATCGCCCTCGGTTTTTCTCTCCGAAAATAACGAAATTTTACACCCTTGGAAGATGAAACTCCGGGGGAATCCCTAATACGGAAATAGAATATAATCAATCATCGCCATCCCTGGAGTTCGGCATGAACTTTGCAAGAGCCATTGTCATCGCCATCTTTGTAGCGCTACTCGGGGGTTGCGGCTCGCTTCTGCCCAAGGCCAAGAACGTCACGATCAGTCCGTGGGACAGTTATCAGGAGGTGCAGCAAACCTTCGACAAGATCGTTCCGCACAAAACGACAGTCTCCGACCTGAAGGCATTGAAGCTCGTTCCCCAGGAAAATCCGAACATCGCGATATTGAACTACTCGGACGTGCTGAGACGCTTCATTCCGAGTCCTTCAGTCAATGCGGACGATCTCGACGAAGGCGTAAAGGAGTGCATCAGCGCGAAAACCGCCTGCCAGGGATACGAAATCAAGCAAAGCGTTATGAATCGCAAGCGTTATGGGAATTTCTGGGCGGACTTCCTGAATTTCAGGCGCAAAACCGACATCCTGGGCTGGAGTTTCGACGGCGTTATCCTGCTCAAAGACGATGTGGTGGTCTACAAGCTGACGGGTGGGGAGCCTTCTATCCATCAGTTTGAAGAGGAGAGAAATCCGCTGGGGCCGCTTCAGGGGATAGGACAGTCAAAACTACCAACCGCGTACTAGCTGCGTTCAGTCACAATGCCTTGCAGATCGTGACCAGTGTCGTGCCGCTATCGGTATAGCTGCCGCTCATCGCTGTGGTCTGTATGGGATCGGGTGTCGCAGTCAGTTGCGCGCGTATGCTGCCGGTGTTGGGTATGCCATCGTCGAGCAGCCTGTCGACTGCGGCGGCAACCCTGTCGGATAATCCAGATGAGCAGATCATGAAGCCCGTGAATCCAGTTCCGGCACCATTGCTTTGCAGCACTTCGCCGGGAGGAGTGGCGCCGTTTCCTGTCTCTACGCCGATGATGCCGCCTGCAGCATTGAGCGGCTGCAATGCGGATGCGGCAGATCCTGTCACGAGCCCTGCGGCCCTCAAATGCATCCAGAAATACTGCGATTCGGCGGAGGCATTACCTGTCGCATTGTATGCGCCAGAGATGGTGTCGTCGCTGTTGCCGCTGCTGCCATTAAATAATCCGTAGGACCTGTTATCGGCCGGAACAGCCCTTCGCGAACGGCAGCTTTAGCGAAGACAATTTCGCCACTTGAGCTACTTCAGTGTGCCATGATCTGTCAGTGGTCAGTGGGCTAGCAACGGCAGGATAGAACCTGTTGCGGCCCCTCGGCCGCCCAGATTCGCGGTCATCTGAATGTCTGCTGTACTTCGGAAACAGCCGGAAGGCCAATTCACACTGCTCGGCCTTATGTGGAGCGCTACATAAGGCCGATTATGTAGACCGCTCGATTATGTGGACTATCGGAGGTGGCATGTTTCGAACGCCATGTGGAGCATGGCTCTACGACGATTGATGTAACGGCA
>JAJXWG010000112.1 GCA_021781695.1 Pseudomonadota bacterium | reverse complement strand
GAGATAAGCTCAACGACTTCAGGAAACTCCGCAGCACTGGTCGGCTCCCCGTTGCCTGACAGCGCGATGTCGTTGATGCGCCTGGCACCTTCCGGCACACGCTCCTGCATGAATTTGCCATGTATCATCTCATTCAGGAAATCGCGCAGCTCGGTTTTGAGCAACGCCATATCCACAGGCGGCGCAGTACCCCTCGTCAAGTCAGGCACCTGGCAATAGATGCAGCGCCAGTTGCAGGCATTGTTGGTGTTGAGGTTGATGCCGACCGACACCCCGCCTGCGCGGCGCGACACCACAGGATACACATAGCGAAGCTCTGCGCTGTTCCTGTCGTGGTCGATGACGTTCAAAATCTTGTCGCTCATTTTTGTCGGGCTCTATTCCAAACTTGGCCGTCGCTCATTGGCCGATCTCCGCCACTCGTGCCAACATAATTACACGCCGTTTAAGTGCCTGCAACTGACCCATTGCTGCGCACTACAGCAATACGAAAATCGTACACACATCAAGCCAGCGCAATATGCAGATGCCGCCCCAGCGCTTCAACCGCCTCGGCAATGCGGGGGAGTTTGGTAGCGTGGCCGGCATCCAGCATTCTGCGAACTTCTTTTTCATCAACACCCAGCTTGCGGGCAAGTTCACTTTTTGAAATGCCCGCATCGCGCATCGCATCATAAAGCGCGGCCTTGGCAGCAGTGGCAGCAGGCGGAGAAACAATCACCTCACCACGACGCGGTGTGCTTGCAGCCGGCAAGGGTTCGTTGTCACGAATTCGGGATTCAAGCGCAGCTTGCAGGCAGCCTTCCGCAATATCAATCCGGTTCTCATTTACCTCGGATTGAGATATGGCTTCAGGCAAATCGCGACAGGTGATCACCCAGCCATCGCCATCCCTAGTAAATCGAAATGCATACTCGTAAGCTTTCATGGTTATCCTCTATTTATGCAGGTCACTTTCCTTGACGCCCAATTACTTTAGCATGGCGTGAAATGTTCCCGTTTTGAGCTCATCTTTCAAATTACGCACGATGGTTTTATGCCCGTTCACATAAAGTGCACCGTGACTCCCCTTGCCTTCATCGGGTCGCCACTCGTAAGTCCAGCCATTGCGCTCAGCAAGCGCCTTGAGCTTCTTTAAGAACTCATTGCCTTTCATGACTCGCATATTCGGTCATAATTGTCCGCCTGTCAAATAAACAGAATTTACTGGGAATACCCATGTGGCTCACTGACGGAAAGTCGCATGGCACTCGACACAATACTGCATCGTGTTGTGCAGTGCGGACAGTGAGCGGTTTATATCACCGGTCTGTAGAGCATCGCCCAGTTCGTCTCCGCTCCTGTGAAATGCAAGTCCCATTGCTGTTGCTTTTTCGTTTCCCAGCATATTGCACATCCTCTGCATCTCCGGGGTAAGGCCCAGCTTCTCATGGGCCAGTTTCGACGCCTCCGCAAACTTGCTCTCAGCCATCAGGCCTACAATGCTGTCGATGGTCTCAAGGTGAGCCCGCATGTCGGCCAGCTGGTGCTGCTTCATTCTTTCCGGCAAGTGAAGCGAAATTCTCGCATCCGTCACATTCATGACGTGATGCTCCATGGGCATGATTTCGTCCACGGCATAAGCCGCGTTCAAGCACATCATTGTGATGAATGCACCCATCAAAAATTTGATCATTTTGACCTCCCAATCATCAAGCGTTGGCGCACAGCTTCAAAAAGGCAAATTGCAGCGGCAGCGGCGGCATTCAGAGATTCGACACCGCCCGGCATCGTAATCCTGACAGCATGTGTGGACAGCGCCAGAAGCTGATCAGACAATCCAGCTCCCTCATTGCCTATCATGAATGCGATATCGCCAGACAGGTCGCACTCATACAGATTGTGCGCCGCCTGCAAACTGGTTGCAACGCGCATTCCCGGGAACGCCGCGGCCACACGAGACAAATCCTGACCTTCGTGTATCCTGATGCAGAAATGCCCGCCCATCGCCGCGCGCAGCACCCTGGGAGACCAGGCATCGGCGCATCCGGGCGACAGAAAGACCGCATCGCAACCCGCCGCGCCTGCTGATCGCAACATCGAACCCAGGTTGCCCGGATCCTGTATGTCTTCGAGCAACAGCACAAAACTGCCCGCAGCGCATTCGGCAACCGGCACTTCGATCAGCGCGAGCACTCCAGTTGCCGTTTTCAATTCCGAAAGCTGTGCAAACAGCCTGTCGTCAAGCTGCGTGACGGGCACGCCTTCAAGGCGTGACAGCAATACGGTGATTTCATCGTCCTGCAAAGCATGGGCATTCAGCAGCACATGCAGCGGCTTGCAACCCGCATCCAGATAGGAGGAAATCAGATGCGCGCCATCTAGCAGAGTCTTCCCGGATTTTTTCCGGCTGCGCGAAGAACTTGCAAGCTTCGCGAGTTCCTTGAAAAAGGGGTTGTCGCTGGACTGGATCAGCTTCATCCGGCCTCAGCTATCCTCTTTGCGATGTGCGCCAGCGCTTCATCAACCTGGTCGATCAGGATCAGGCACAAGTCTCCCGGTTGAAGGCGTTCCAGTGCCTTGTCTATCGCCAGAAACTCGCCGTTGATCTCGTCCACTTTTTTTGCACGTCTGGCATGCACAAGCCCCTGCCTCAATAGCCCCAGCACCTCTCCGTCTGGCCTGCCACGCTGGCATTGGTCCTGATACAGGATCAACTCGTCAAACACATCGCCCAGCAACTCGGTCTGCATGCGGATGTCCTCATCCCTTCTATCCCCCGCGCCGCTGATCACGACCAGGCGCTTTTTCGCAGGCATGCTTTCTATCGCGGGAATCAGCGCCTGTATCGCATCGGGGTTGTGGCCATAGTCCGCGATTACGGAAGCCCCGCGGTAATCGAAGCAATTGAAACGACCCGGCGCCGTCGCCGCATCATTTACGAAACCGGAAAGCCCCCGGCAGATCGTCTCCCAGTCCACCTTGAGCGCCCATACTGCCGCAACGACAGCCATCGCATTCTCGACCTGAAAACCTATCGTGCCGCTTCGGGTGATCGGTATTTGATCAAGCGGGATGCGCAGCTCGCGGTTTTTCTCGCATGCCACAATCTGGCCGTCCTCCACATATACGACGCGCTTGCCCTGCGCACGGTGTGCGGCCATCAGGGGATGATGGCGGTCACGCGCAAAAAATGTGACCGATCCGGGACACATGTCCGCCATCGCAGCCACCATGTCATCCGCGGCATTCAGTACCGCCACGCCATCCTGGGCGACATTCTGAACCACGACCCGCTTGACCACGGCCAGGTCTTCGACCGTGCTGATGTAATTGAGCCCCAGATGATCGCCCATGCCGATGTTGGTCACGACAGCCACATTGCAGCGGTCGAATGCCAGCCCTTCCCGCAAAATGCCGCCGCGCGCGGTCTCGAAAACGGCCGCATCCACATCGGGGTGCAGCAGCACGTTTCGCGCGCTCTTCGGGCCGCTGCAATCCCCGGTATCTATGCGTCTGCCCTGTATGTATACGCCGTCCGAATTGGTCATGCCCACGCGCAGGCCCTGACAGGAAAGAATATGCGCGATCAGACGCACCGTGGTGGTCTTGCCATTGGTGCCGGCCACCGCGACCAGCGGTATGCGCCCGTCTTCGCCGCTGCCGAACATCGACGACACGATGAACCTGCCCACCATGCGTCCCTTGCCGAACGAAGGCTGCAGATGCATGCGCAAGCCGGGCGCCGCATTGACTTCAACGATGCCGCCGCCCTGCTCTTCCAGCGGCCTCAGCACGGAGTCGCACACCACATCCACACCGCAAATATCAAGACCCACCATTTGCGCTGCCGCGACTGCGCTTGCGGCAAGATCCGGATGGACATCCTCAGTGACGTCGGTTGCCGTGCCGCCCGTGCTGAGATTGGCATTGTTGCGCAGCACCACGCAAACGCCCTTCTTCGGCACGGAATCGGCCGTATATCCCTGCGCTTCAAGACGCGCGATGGCAATGCTGTCTATATGCATCTTGGTAAGAGAAGTCGCATGCCCCTCGCCACGCCTGGGATCCTTGTTCACCTGATCAACCAGCTCTGCAACGGTATGCACGCCGTCACCGATCACCATGGGCGGTTCGCGGCGGGCTGCGGCCACCAGCTGATTGGCCACCACCAGCATGCGGAAATCGCTGCCGGGTATGAAGCGTTCCACCAGCACCTCGGTGCTGATCCCGCTTGCCGCAGCATAGGCAACCTCGAGATGTTCACGCGTCAGGATGTTGACCGTCACGCCTTTTCCCTGATTGCCGTCCACAGGCTTCACCACCACCGGACCCGCGATCTCGCACATCGCGCGCCACGCATCCTCCGCATCGACTACCGGCCTGCCCTGCGGCACAGGCACGCCCGCCGCCTCGAGCAGTTTCTTGGTCAACTCCTTGTCCTGCGCGATAGACTCGCCGATCGCACCGCTGCGATCCGTTTCTGCCGCCTGGATGCGCCGCTGCTTGCTTCCCCAGCCAAACTGCACCAGGCTGCCTTCGGTAAGCCTGCGATAGGGGATCCTGCGCCGCACAGCCGCCTCGACGATGGCCGCGGTGCTGGGCCCCAGGCGCACGTCTTCATCAAGTTCGCGCAGCTGGTGCAGCACATCGGCCAGATCAAAGGGCATATCCTCAATCGCCGCAGCACAAAGCTTCTGCGCCAGTTCAAACGCAAGCCTTCCCACCACCTCTTCGCTGTACTCGACCACCACCTGATACACGCCGCGCTCCATCGTGGCCGCCGTGCGGCTGAAGCTGACAGGGCAGCCTGCCTGACACTGCAACCCCAGAGCCGCCATTTCCAGAATATGCGCCATCGTGATCGCCTCAGTATGGCCCGGCAACTGCAGCATGCCGATTTCCGGAAAACGCGCCCGCAGCCGCGACTCAAAACCGGCCAACCCGGCAATGTCGCACTCCCTCTCCGAACAGGACACGATGGCTTCGATGGCTGTATGCCGACTCCACAGATTGGGGCCGCGCAGCGCGCGTATGCGTGACACTTCCATTAAAAAACTTCCCTGTAATTATTTGACCAGAACATCGGCCGCTTCAAACGTGGCGATTCCGGCTCGCACGAGATCGAGCGGGATGTCCAGCGCCCAGACTGCGCCAACCGCAGCCAGCATATATTCAAGTTGAGACTCTCTGGCTGCCTCGATCAACATCGCGGACAGCTTGAGCAACACGGTCTCCTTTGCTCCTTGGCAAAGCACGATATGCCCGTTGCGAACCAGCACTGCACGCCCGCCTTGTTCCAGGTGCAGGGCGATGGCTGGCAATTCATTCTGGGCTGCAAAGAAGATGACTTCGCCATCGCAATACCGGGCCATGTCTGCGACCAGAGGATCGGAACCGTTGAGCACAGCCACCCCATCGGAAAGCACCACGTCAACCTGGGTACGCAGCACATTGCATACCTGCTCATCGGTCTCTATGTAATACTCGCCGAAATGACGGGCAGGCTCCAGATTGGTGATGATGCCTATCTGGCATCGGTCGTAGCCCAGCCCCTCGGACAGTATCGTTTCTATGCTGTTCTCGATGACCGCAGCATTCACCGAACGATTCAGCAGAACTTTCTGCGCGGATGCCCAGTTCGCGCAGTCTTTCCTGTCCACCACGCGCTTGTCAAAACAAAGGCCTTCGCCGCTGGCGCGCCCCACATAAAAACCCGCCAGCTTCAGCAGGCGGCCGACAACACGGGCAACGCGGGCCATGCCGTGCGTGCCGCAAATGCCGATAACGGGAATGCGGCCGCTCTCGTTCTGCGAAAAAAGACTGTCGACGATGGCGCGCCCCACCGGACGGGGCTTGCCCGATGCGGGTTTAAGATGCATCAAGAGGCCGGGGCCCGCGTTGATTTCGACGATGGCACCACCCTGCTC
>JAJXWG010000111.1 GCA_021781695.1 Pseudomonadota bacterium | reverse complement strand
AAATCGTCTGGAAGGATCAGGCCGCGCGTCGGATGCTGCCATCGCACCAGCGCTTCGGCGCCGCTGACGGCATGCGTGACGAAATCTATTTTTGGCTGGTAATGGATGACCATTTCGTCATTCGCGATGGCCCGGCGCAGTTCTGTGAGCTGGAGATTGCGTTCCTGCACCAGCGTTTCAAGATCGCTGCGGAAGAAGCTGTAGCCGCCCCGCGTCTGTTTGGCTTCATACATCGCGGCATCGGCGCGCCGCATCAGCTCGTCGCCACCCTCGCCGTGCTGGGGAGCGATTGCGATGCCGATGCTGGCGCCCACGTCCAGCGTATGCCCCCTGATGACGATAGGGCTGGCTGCCGCATCGACAATCTTTTGCGCAACGATGGCGGCTGCATTCATATCGCCGATGCCAGGCAGCAGCAGCGCAAACTCGTCTCCCCCCATGCGCGCTGCCGTGTCGGTCTCGCGCAGGACGCCTTGTATGCGGCGGGCCACTTCCTGCAGCACCATGTCGCCGACATCGTGACCCAGCGTATCGTTGATTGCCTTGAAGCGATCCAGATCGACCTGAAACACCGCGAAGGGTTTCTTTTCGCGCTGCAGCAGCAGGGTTGCCTGATTCAGCCTGTCCTGAAACAGCAGGCGGTTGGGGATATTGGTCAGCGCATCGTGAAAGGTCTGGTGTTCGAGTTCCTTGTTGAGGCTGCTCAACTGCCGGGTGCGCTGGAGCACGCGCTCCTCCAGCACCTCGTTGAGTTTCCTGACTTCGTCTTCCGCATTCTTGCGCTCATCATAGGAGATGCGGATGCGGGAAGACATTTCGTTGAACGATGCGGCAGTCTGTGCAAGCTCGTCATTGCCCTTTATTTCGATCTGATAGCCGAAATCGCCTGAGGCGATGCGTTGCGATGCTGTTTTCAGCGCGCCCAGGCTGCGTGTGAGATAGAAGACCAGAAAGGCGGAGAAGAGAGCCACAAAACCCAGCACCAGCGCAGCAATGGCCAGGGATGAGTTGCGCGTATTCCTGATGGCGGCGCGCAGAGAGTACGTCGAGATTCCAAGCTCGACTTGCCCGTATACTTCATTCGAAATGACGATGTTTGCCGAGGTATTGAAAACGCCGTTTCTGACGTCGGCCAACCGGTGATCCTCGACAAATTGGCGCGCAAGGGCTTCATGGCTGCCTCCTTCGGCAAGTGTCTTGCCCTGCTTGTCCAGCACCCTCGCATAAACGATGCCGGGATTGCTTAGGATATGATTGATGAGGCTATCCAGTGCGCTGAGATCCATTTCCAGCAAGGGGCCCTGCGCGCTGCCGGAAAACAGGTTCAAGGTGGTTGCGCTGCGCTTCAGGAGTTCCTGTTCGTTGGTGAATTCGAGCGTGCGCAATCCGTTCCAGATCATCAACGAAAGCAGAGCAGCCTGAATCAGCGCGATTCCCAATATGATCTTAAGACGAAATGACATGGCTTTCCCTAGCGCTTGTTTGCAGGTGATGCAATCTTGGGTCTGGGCTGGTGCATGCTGTCATAGGCGCTGTCATTCGAAGGGACTATGCCCTTGAAATGGATCGCCTTCAGCAGCTCTGCACCGCGGGTATCCTGGTCCATTTCCTGCATGGCCTTCTGCAATCTTGCGACAACCTCATCGGGTACGCGCGGATGGACAACGAATGGGAACGGCGGCAATGTCTCGGAAGTCCAGAGTATGCGGAGCTGATCCTGTATCTGCGGATCCAGAAATTTGAATATATGGATTTCGCCGCCGCCAGCGGGGAAGAATCCTTTCGCAACTGAAAGACTGACAGAGTCCATCGAGACGACATATTTCGGCGTGACATGGATGTTCTGCTCATCGAAATAGGCCAGAGGCAGCATGGTCGCGGCGATGGCCGTGGGTGCGGGAAAGGCGATGGTCTGATTGTCGAGATCATGCATGTTGTGGATGGGGCTGTCCTTGCGCACCATGATGATCCCCGTCAGGCTGCCATCTTTTTCGTGGGCAAATGCCTTGTAGCCGGCTTTTTCGTGGAAGATCAGATAGTGGTAGGGATTGATGAAGGCGAAATCGAAGACGCCGTCCATCATTTGCCGCTGAAAAGTGGGTATATCCTTGGCAGTGGCGAAATGCAGGGAATAGCCGGTTTTCTCGCTGAGATATTGCAGAATCGGAATCCAGTGTTTGGCAAGTTCGCTGACCGACTGTTGCGGCCCGATCGCAAAGGTATAGGTGCCCTGCGATTTGACTGGCTCTGCCGCATAAAGCGGGGTGAAGACGGTGATCGAAAATAACAGGATAGCGACCAGTCTTTTCAAGTTATTCTTTCCATTTCGATGATTGCCATCGAGTATATCAAGTTAATGCTGACAGCAAAAAATATCATGAACGCCGAAGGCCTGCTTTCGGACTTGCAGCTGGTGTAGAATAAAGCGCTCCGTTCCGTTCAGTCAAATTTTTCTTACATCTAATTCAATCATGCACGGACAGAAAATTGGTCGTTATGAAATCCTGAGCGAGCATGGTCAGGGGGAGGCCTGGTTGGCTTATGATCCCGAATCCGACCGCAAGGTTGCCATCAGGATGCTGGACGGAACCTTAGCGCAGGGGCTGCATCATCCCAATCTCATCGAGCTTTATGATTCGGGCAGTCACCAGGGGTCTCCCTACAGGGTTTATTCGCATGTCGAAGGGACAACGCTCGAACAGTTGCTGCGCGAGAAAAAAATATTACCTTTTGAGCGCGCCGCGGAAATTGCCTGCGGCGTGCTGGACGGACTGGCCTATTTGCATGAGAAAGACTTCGCGCATCTGAATGTCAGTCCGGCCAACGTGATCATAGCCCATAGCGGGATTCCGATGCTGATGGATTCGGAGGCGAACAAAAGCGGGCAGCAAAGCCGGGATGCGAAAGGCCAGGCGACGGACATTTATTCCGCAGGCTGCATGCTGTATGAAATGCTGACCGGAAAATCAGCAGAAGGTGAGAGCGGAAAAATTGTCTTGCCTTCCGAACACATGGACGAAAGGCTGGGTGCGATCATCCTGAAGTCGCTGTCAGCGAACCCGGATGATCGCTATCCGAGCGCCGGCGCAATGAAAAAAGCCCTGCAGGATTATCTCAAAGGGGCAGGCGAGCCGGACAATACGCTGGAATCCCTGCTTTACCGCATGCAGAAAAAGAGCGATTTCCCGGCGCTGTCCAACATCATTTCCGAAATCAACAAGATCGTCTCGTCGGATTCCGATGGAAGCAACAAGCTGGCCAGAACCATATTGCAGGACTTCGCTCTCACCAGCAAGCTCTTGAAGCTTGTGAATACCGCTTCCTACGGGCAGTTTGGCGGCACCATCAACACTATCTCCAAGGCAGTCGTGATCCTGGGTTTCGACACCGTGAGAAATATCGCGGTGTCGCTGATCCTGATGGAATTCCTGCAGAACAAATCCCAGGCGGTGCAGCTCAAGGATGAGATGGCGCAGGCGATCATGACGGGCATCATTGCTGTGGAACTGTCGTCAGGAAAGAGTATCCGAGATGCGGAAGAAGTCATGGTCTGTTCGATGTTCCACAATCTGGGCAAGATGCTGGCCACCTATTACTTCTTCGATGAGAGCCGGGAGATTGCGAAACTGGTCGAGCAGGGCGAGAAGGAAGACAGGGCCTCCGCCAAGGTTTTAGGCATCGCCTATTCCGAGCTCGGCCTGGCCGTGGGGCGCAACTGGAATTTTCCGCCACGCCTGATTGCCGGTATGCGCAGGCTGGAGGCGGGGAAGGTGGCAGTCCCGCAGAGCGAGATGGATCATATAACGGTGACGATCAACCTGGCGCACGAGTTGTGCGAGGTCGCTTCAACTGGCGATGTGCAAAAGAAGATGCTTGGCGATCTGGTCAAACGCTATGAACGCGCAACCCGCATTACCGAGCGAGACTTGTCTGCTGCGGTCGAAGTGGGTGTCGCCGAAATTCGTCGCCGTGCCGGGCTGCTGGGCCTCAATGTGGCCAGCAGTCCGCTATTGTCCAGGGTGCGCGAATGGAGCGGGAAGCAGACAGCCAGACAGCCGGACAAGGAAAATTCGCCCGACAGCATCGCACAAATCGAACAGACTTCTCTAGATAGAGCGGTCTCTGCCGATGCTGCCCGCGATGCGGAAACCATACTGAGCTCGGGCATACAGGATGTCACGGCATCGCTGGTGGGCGATTTCAATCTCAACGATGTGCTGCAGATGGTGATGGAGACGATGTATCGCGGCATCGGTTTCAACCGCATCCTGTTTCTGATAAGGGACAACAAACAGAATGCGATGGTTGCCAAGTTCGGTTTTGGCAGCGGTGTTGAAACATTGTTGGCGCGTTTTCGTTTTTCATTGCCTTTTGTGGCTGACGTATTTCATCTCTCGTTTGAAAAAGGCCTGGACATTGCGATCGAGAATATCGATGCACCCAATATCGCCGGCAAGATTCCCGGCTGGTACAGGGAACATGTCAACGCGCCCTGTTTCATATTGCTGCCCATCATGCTGAAAGACAAGGCGGTCGGGATGTTCTATGCAGACATGCAGGCCGCCAATAGCCTCAACGTGTCGCAACAGCAGTTGTCGCTGCTGCGCACCTTGCGCAATCAGGCAGTTCTTGCGATCAAGCAGAAAGTCTGATGAAAGATTCATGCGTGGAAAAATGAGCGCCTGGCCATGACCTTCTATTGCAAGGAATTCCCTTTTAAAGCGGATGCAGCGCATTATTTTTCTGCGATCGTCGATTTGCCTTGGGCTGCCTGGCTGGACAGCGGCGGAATGGGGCGTTTCGATATTCTGACAGCAGCCCCTCATCGCGCGATAGAAAAATCAGGCAGGGATGTATTTGCATTGCTGCGCAGTGAGCTTGGCGAGCCGGTATTGCCTGTTGCAGATGTGCCATTCGCAGGCGGCGCTTTGGGCTGCTTGAGCTATGAGCTTGCCTGCACCATGGAGCAGGCTGTTTCTGATATTGACTCGGATATATACGTCGGCATTTACGACTGGGCGCTGGTGCTGGACCATGAGAAAAAAACCGCGAGGTTGGTTTCTCATCTGAGGTATGCGGAAACATCGGCGCTGCTCGAACAGCTCCTGCTGCGCTTCAAGACAATACCCATGCTGCAAGTCTGCACGTTCAGGGTAAAGGGAGAGATACGCTGCAATTTCACCAGGGAAAGTTATGCCGCAGCCTTTTCAAGAGTGCAGGATTATCTGCATTCCGGAGACTGCTATCAGGTCAATCTTGCGCAGCGTTTCTCGGCAGCTGCCGAAGGCGATGCATTCGGTGCTTACCTGAAGTTGAGACAGTCGAGTCCCGCGCCTTATTCGGCATACCTCAATTTTCCTAAAGTTCAGGTGCTGTGCGCTTCTCCAGAGCGCTTCATCCGCGTATTCGGAAGGCGGGTCGAGACCAAGCCCATCAAGGGCACCAGGGCCAGACACGGCGATCCGTTGCGCGATGCGCAACTGGCGGAAGAATTGCGCGGTCACCCCAAGGACAGGGCCGAGAACCTGATGATCGTGGATCTGCTGCGCAACGACCTGGGAAAAAACTGCAAACCGGGTTCCGTGCGAGTGCCCGAGCTGTTCAAGGTGGAGAGCTATTCCAACGTCCATCATCTGGTGAGCACCGTGCAAGGCGAGCTGGCTTGCGGAGTTGATGCGCTGGATATGCTGCAGGGCTGCTTCCCGGGCGGATCGATCACCGGTGCGCCCAAGCTGCGCGCGATGCAGATCATCAAGGAGCTTGAGCCCGATCCGCGCGGCATATATTGCGGGACGATAGGCTATGTTGGCTTCGACGGCAACATGGACAGCAATATCGCGATACGCACGCTGGTTTATGGGAACGGTGAAATATCCTGCTGGGCGGGTGGCGGGCTGGTTGCCGACTCGCAATGCGGCGAAGAATATCAGGAGACGCTGGACAAGGCGTCATTGATGCTGGAG
>JAJXWG010000110.1 GCA_021781695.1 Pseudomonadota bacterium | reverse complement strand
GTTGCAAAACAGACAAAGCGCTGTGTCGAAATCGTTAATCCGTTGCAGCGGCGAACTCAGGTTGGGCATGTGCACCTCCCTCTGTGCGCAAGGTCTTGAACAGCATGGTCTCCATCTGGCACATGATGTGATCCCAGCTTTGCAGTTTGACCGCTTCGTGCGCTGCACGGCGCAGGCGCGCTATGCGTTCCATGTCGGCGATCAGCAATGTGGCTTGCTGAATGAATGCCTGCTCATCGCCCATGGGCACCAGCACGCCGCTGGAGTCCTGGACTATATGCTGGCGCGCAGCAGCATAATCGTAAGCGATCGTCGCTAGTCCGCTGGCCATCGCCTCGATGGTGACGTTGCCATAGGTTTCGGTCTGGCTGGGATAGATGAAGATGTCTCCCGAGGCATAGTGTTCGGCCAGGCGTTCGCCCTTCTGCATGCCGGAAAAGATGATGCCGGGATGCTGTTTTTGCAGTCTTTCCCGCTCCGGACCGTCGCCTACCAGCACCATCCTGACATCCGGGTTCACGCTGCGCATCCGGTAGTAGGCATTTACCGCAAGGTCGAGATTTTTCTCTGCCGCAAGACGGGAAACCAGCATCACGACCAGTGTCTTTTCATCTGCGCCCCAGGAGGCGCGAAGTTCAGCGCTGCGCCTTTCAGGGGTGAACAGTTCAGTATCCACGCCGCGCGATACGACTTCTACATTGCGGTAACCATCCTCTGTCAATTGTTTCTGCAACTCGTGCGTGGGTACCAGGGTGCAGGCCGCACGGTTGTGGAAGTGCCGCAGATAGGCTGCGATCGGCCATTTCAGAAGGCCTATCCCGTAGTGCTGGGTATAGCTGTGAAAATTGGTGTGGAAGTCCGTGCTGACAGGTATGTTGAGCTTTTTTGCGGCTGCCAGCGCTGACCATCCCAGCGGTCCTTCGGTTGCGATGTGAACGATGTCTGGCCGCTCTTCTTGCCACTGGTGCAGCAACATTCCTTTGGCAGGCAGTCCGGATTTGAGCTCCGGATATCCGGGAATAGGCATGCCTCTTGCAAGGGTCTCGCGATAGTTTGTCTCTCGCGCGGCGCTGTCATCGCGATGCTGGCGTGGCCGTATCAGGTGAATTTCGTGTCCGCGCCCGCAAAGCCCATGCACCATGCGCCCTATGGTGATGGCGACGCCGTTGATCTCGGGAGTGTAGGTTTCGGTGACCAGCGCAATGCGCAGGCGCTCCGGCAATCCTGCGGTTTCATTCTGTGTTTTCATGCAGTGCATCGTGCAGCGCCTGCATGACGCTTTCATGAAGCTTTATTGAAGATTTCATGAAGCCATCAGAACCAGTGCCCAGATCACAACGACATTGACAAGGCTCACCAGCACCGCTGCGCTGCCGATGTCCTTGGCGCGCTTGGCAAGAATATGGCTGTCCAGCGAGATTCGGTCCACCGTTGCCTCTATGCCGGAATTGATCAGTTCCACGATGATCACAAGGAGCACGCTGCCTATCATCAGCGCGCGGCCGATCAGGCTGGCAGGCAGGAAGAAGGAGAGCGGTATCAGTATGATGGCGAGCAGCACCTCCTGGCGGAAGGCGTCTTCATGTTTGTAGGCTGCGCGAAAGCCTGCCAGCGAATAGCCAAATGCATTTATCAACCGCCGCAAACCGGTCTTGCCTTTGTAGGGACTTTCCATTGCATCTTACCTGTTATGGTTTCATGAGTTTCAAGCATGCAACAGTATCATGTCCATGCGTGAAAAAAAACGCGCTGCGCGCGTCAAAGGGGGAGTCATTTAAAATCATGAAGCGCGGCGCAGGAAATGCTTCGTGACGCGTGCACTGATGCGCGACACAGGCAGCAGGATGAAGAGGTCTGCACAGTTGAATTCCGGATCGCATGCGGGTTCGCCGGCGATATATGCGCCCATGCGCAGATAGCTCTTGATCAGAGGCGGGATGATCACGTCCAGATTCTGTTCGAGCGACTCGATAGGCAGGCGGCAGTGCGGCGTGACGCGGAACTCTTCCGGCGAGGCATGCAGTTTATATATCTTGTTGAACACGCTTGCCGCATAGTGTCCGCCATCGTTCATGCTGATGCTCGCACAGCCGATTACATATTCGTGGTTGTTTTTCGTGATGTATTCTGCCAGACCTGACCAGAGCTGGGCGATCGTTGCGCCATCCCGATAATGGACATCGACGCAGGAACGGCCAACTTCGGCCATGCGGCCGCGCAAATGCTGCAAACGGGTCATGTCGAATTCCGTTTCGGAATAATATCCGCCTGCCATGCAGGCCTGTTCCGGCGACAGAATTCGGTAGGTGCCGACCACCTTGTTGTTGCATTGGTCGCGCACCAGCAGGTGGTCGCAGAACCGGTCGAAGCGGTCGATGTCAAGGCCTGCTGCGGCGCTGGGGAGCTTCGCGCCCATTTCCACGCCGAATACCTGATAGCGTATGCGCTGGGCTTCTTCCAGTTCGGCATGTGTTCTGGCAAGGTCGCAGCTCAGGCTGCGAACGGGTGTTGCTGCGGACGGGTGTAACAGATCAAGCATAATCGCCTCCTTTAGGGGTAGTGCGATCAGCCTATGTCATGCATGTTGCAGGTGGGTTAAGCGTATATGAACAATAAATTAAACTATGCGAATTCCATGGGCAGTTTTCGTGCTTCTATGGGACTTCCCCACAGTTTCGACAGGATGAGGCTTGCTGCCTGCGCGTCTTTGCTGGTGAAAAAATGTGCTGTTCCATCGCCTGGTTGCGTGTCCGGCAGTTCGGCCAGGAGTCTGCGCTGAAGCTGACGCGCGACCGCTTCTCCGGTGTCGATCAGCTCGATATGACTGCCTGCCACGTCGCGTATCAGCGGGGCCAGGAAGGGATAGTGGGTGCAGCCCAGGATCAGCGTGTCTGCGCCTTGTAAGAGCAGTGGCTCGGTATAACGTTCGATTAGCTGGCGCGTCTTTTGGCCTTCAAGGTCGCCCAATTCCACCTGTTCGACAAGGCCAGGGCATCCATGCGTGATGATCTCGATGTCTTTCGCATGGCGTTCAAGCAGTGCGGAAAAGCGCGCGCTTTTGAGTGTGCCTGTCGTTGCCAGCACGCCGACCACGCCGCTTTTGGTCGCTGATACGGCGGGTTTCACGGCGGGCTCCATGCCGATGACAGGCAGGTTGAATTCGCGTCGCAAGGTCTGCGCGGCAGCAGCAGTGGCCGTGTTGCAGGCGACGACGATGGCTTTTGCACCCTGTTTGACCAGAAAACGCGTCAGCGCAATGGAGCGCTGCTCTATGTAATGTGCGGTCTTGTCTCCATAGGGCACATGCGCGGAATCGGCAACATAGATCAGGCGCACATCGGGCAGCATCATGCGGATGTGGCGCAGCACGGACAGCCCGCCGACGCCCGAATCGAATACGCCTATCGTCATCATCCTGTTAAAGCGTCATCCCCTGGTCGCGCAGATATTCTTCATAGGTGCCGTGATAATCGGTCACACCCTTGTCGGAAATTTCGATGATGCGAGTGGCAAGCGATGAGACAAATTCGCGGTCGTGGCTCACGAAGATTACCGTACCCTTGTATTCGAGCAGCGCGGTGTTGAGAGACTCGATGGACTCCATGTCCATGTGGTTGGTCGGTTCGTCCATCAGCAGCACGTTGGGACGCATAAGCATCAGTTTGCCAAACAGCATGCGTCCCTTCTCGCCGCCGGACAGCACCTTCACCTGCTTCTTGGCTTCGTCGCCGGAGAACAGCAGGCGGCCCAGGGTGGCGCGCACCGCCTGGTCGTCGTCATGAGGACCGCGCCAGTAGGTCATCCAGTCCGTCATGCTCTCATCCTTGGCAAAGTCGGCGGTGTGATCCTGCGCGTAATAACCGATCTTGGCCTTGTCTGTCCATTTGATGAGACCTGCATCAGGAGGCAAGTCGCCCGCGAGACAACGCAGCAGCGTGGTCTTGCCGATACCGTTAGGCCCGATGATCGCGATCTTCTCGCCCGCATCGATGCGGAAATTCACATTGGAAAACAGCACGCGATCGAAACCCTTGGAAAGATTCTCGACCTCCACGGCAGTGCGGTGCAGCTTTTCGCGATCGTCGTATTCGAAGCGGATGAACGGATACTGGCGGCTGGAGGGCTTGATGTCTTCGATCTTGATCTTGTCGATTTGGCGCGCGCGGGACGTGGCCTGCTTGGCCTTGGAGGCATTGGCCGAGAAGCGCGCAACAAATGCCTTGAGCTCGGCGACCTTTTCCTTTGCCTTTGCATTATCAGCCGATTGCTGCTCGCGCGCCTGCGTCGAGGCCAGCATGTAGTCGTCATAGGTGCCGGGATAAGTGGTGATCTTGCCGTAGTCCAGATCGGACATGTGGGTGCACACGCTGTTCAAGAAATGGCGGTCGTGCGAGATGATGACCATGGTCGAGGTGCGCGCGTTGAGGATGTTTTCCAGCCAGCGTATCGTGTTGATGTCGAGGTTGTTGGTCGGCTCGTCCAGAAGCAGGATGTCCGGATTGGAGAACAGAGCCTGGGCCAGCAGCACGCGCAGCTTGAAGCCGGGTGCAACAGCGCTCATGAGACCCTGATGCAGTTCGATCGCAATACCGAGTCCCAGCAGCAGCTCGCCTGCTCTGGCCTCGGCCGTGTAGCCGTCGTATTCGGCGAAAGCAGCTTCCAGGTCGGCGGCGCGCATGTATTCCTCTTCTGTGGCATCCGCATTGGCGTAGATCGCATCGCGTTCCGACATCACTTCCCACATTTCTTTGTGTCCCATCATCACCACATCCAGCACGCGCCGGTCCTCATAGGCGAACTGGTCCTGGCGCAGTTTTCCCAGCCGCTCGTCCCTGTCCAGCATCACTTCGCCGGAGGTCTGCACGAGATCGCCGCCCAGTATCTTCATGAAGGTGGACTTGCCGCATCCGTTGGCGCCGATCAGGCCATAACGGTTGCCGTTGCCGAATTTGACGGACACGTTCTCGAACAGCGGCTTGGAGCCGAATTGCATGGTGATATTGGCGGTGGAAAGCATGGAAAACTCATTCTTGAAAAATTCTGGACCGCGATTTTAACACCGGGCAGCATGCCTTAACCAGAATTCTCTAATCTGTATAGATTCAGGCTGGGCTCCGGAAAACAGCATGACCGTGGGCGATAGGCTAGAATACGGGAATTCATTTACGGCTGGAAACTCATGGTTCCTCATCTGACGACTGCACTCAACGGCCCGCTGCTGGATCTGGAGCGGCGCTTTCTGACTGCCTTGCCCAACATAGAGCACTGGTTTCGCAAGCAGTGGCAGGAACACGCGGCGCCGATCTACGCATCGGTGGATCTTCGCAACAGCGGCTTCAAGCTAGCACCCGTCGACACGAATCTTTTTCCGGGCGGGTTCAACAATCTCAATCCGGATTTTCTTCCGCTCTGCGTGCAGGCGATGCAGGGCACGGTGGAGAAGATCTGCCCGGAAGCGCGCGGGGTGCTCCTGATCCCGGAAAACCATACGCGCAACCTGTTCTACCTGCAGAACGTAGCGCAGCTCGTCACGATATTGAAGCAGGCGGGCATGCTGGTGAGGGTCGGCAGTCTGTTGCCTGAGATCACGGAACCTGCAAGGATTGCGCTGCCCAACGGGGGCGAGCTGACTCTGGAGCCTCTGGTGCGCAATGCCAACCGGCTGGGTCTGGAGGGTTTCGATCCCTGCGTGATATTGCTCAACAACGATCTGTCGGCAGGCGCGCCGGATATCCTCAAGAACCTCGAGCAGGCGATTTTTCCGCCGCTGTCGGCAGGCTGGTATACCAGGCGAAAGTCCAGGCACTTTGCCGCATACGATCTTGTGGCGAACGACTTTGCCGCGCTTCTCGGCATAGACCCCTGGCTTATCAATCCCTATTTTGCGACATGCAACCAGATCAATTTCCATGAGCGCGTAGGCGAAGAGTGCCTGGCAGTACAGGTGGATGTGGTGCTGCAGAAGATGCGCGCCAAATATGCGGAATACGG
>JAJXWG010000109.1 GCA_021781695.1 Pseudomonadota bacterium | reverse complement strand
ATGAATCGGCAGTGATTGTAGAGGTGCGAAAACAAGCAGACGCTGCAAGCAGAAGCGTCTGCAATGGCAGTGTGCAGGCGATAGGCAATTTTCCATAAGGATAGTTCCCATACTGGCGGACATTGGATAGGCTGTCGGCACCACATCCATTTGCATCGCTTCCATCGATGATCTGATTGCGCTAAAACAAGCCGTCGGCAGACCGATAGACTTATTCAATATCGAACATTTGAAACGCGTCAGGTCATGATGAACAGCCCCTTCCCGCCAGGTGGCAGAACCTGCTATGTCAGCGCAGAGCGTTTAAAAGCTTTGGGCAGATCACGCCCGGGCAGCGCTTAAAATGGGTGGAAGTGCTGGCAAATTTTCTGAGATTGGCAAGATTATCCACTGCAATCGCTGTGCGCGACAAACTTGAAAAGGGTGGATGATCAGACCTTTCTCATTGCTTTTTGGCTGCCGCATCCAGCGCCTTTTCGAGATCCTCGGCTGGCATGTAGCCTGGGTATTGCGTGCCGTCGGCGAATATCAGGTTGGGCGTGCCGTTGACGCGCAGTTGCTGTGCTAGGGCTATGATCTTGCTGCTCGAGTAATTGCAGGTGGCAGCTGGCGGCTCGATGCCTTTGAGCATTTTGTCTTCCCAGACTTTGAGCGGATTCTTGGCGCAGGCGATGTTGCGCACGATTTCAGGCGAACCCGGAAAAATCGGATACATGAACAGGTAAAGCGTGACATTGTTGACCTTGGTCATCTCCTTCTCCAGCTTCTTGCAGAAGCTGCAATTGGGGTCTGCAAAATAGGCCAGCTTGCGCTGTCCGTTGCCTTTGACCTTCTTGATGGCAAGGTCCAGGGGCAGCTTGTTGAAGTCGATCGCAAAAAGCTGCTGGCGGCGCTTTTCCGTGAGATCCGTGCGGCTCTTCGCATCGATGACATTGCCGTCAAAAAGATAGATGCCGTGCTCGTCGGTATACAGGAGATGGTCGCCCACCACGATCTCATATAGGCCGGCGTAAGGAGTCTTGACGACATGCTCGAGCTTGCCGATGTTGGGAAATTTGCTTTGCAACGATTGACGGATCTCGTTTTCGTCTGCATGGGCAGTCAAGACAAGAGTGAATAACAGGAGTGCGAGTATTTTTTGCATGATCGATTCATTGGGTTAGTTGAGCGCGTGCTGCATCAGCAGTTTCTTCAGCGGCGTGATCCGGTTGGTTGCGTTAAGGCCAACATTGCGAAGTGCGCGCAAGAGCGGGTCGTCGTTGCAGAACAGATGCTTCAAGCCATAGGTGGTGGCCTGCATGGTGTAGATGTCCTCTTTGCGTTTTCGTTCATAGCGGCGCAACAATTGAGCATCGCCGGGATCGTTGCAGGCGCCGCGCGAATTGAGCTGCCGGGATAGCTCTCGAGCATCCCGAAAGCCGGTGTTCACGCCCTGCCCTGCCAGAGGATGCATGTTGTGCGCCGCATCCCCGATCAGGGCCACCCTTTGCGCGATGATTTTCGGCAGCGTCATCAACCGCAGCGGAAAGGCGGCAGGACGCGTGATGAGCTGCAGCTTGCCCAATATGTGATGGGCCGCGCTGCCTACTTCCTCTGAGAGCTGTTCATCCTGCATTGCCAACAGGATGTCGGATTTTTCCGGGCTTGCCGACCAGACCATGGAGACCCTGTTTCCTGGCAGCGGCAACAACGCCAGGATGCCGTCCTTCTGAAACCACTGGTGCGCGATGCTGCGATGCGGAAGCTCGCAGGAAAAATTGGCCACCACGCCCATTTGCCGGTAGTCCAGCGGCGATGCGGCAAGCCCTGCCTGATTGCGCACCCAGGAATTGCGCCCGTCTGCGCCCACGACAAGTTTCGCGCTCAAGATCCGGCCGTCTTCAAGCGTGAGTTCTGCAGCATCTTCAGCCGCAGTGAGCGCCTTGCAGCGTGCGGGATATAAGAGTTCAAGGTTGTCCTGATCCTGTAGCACATCCCAGAGCGCATGCTGCAGCGCGCGGCTTTCAAGCGTGCAGGCAAGTTCGGCAACTCCCATCTGGTAGGCGGTGAATTCCAGCCTGGCTTCTTTACCAGCCTCATTTGAAGCATCCTCGCCAAAAACGCGCATTTCTTCTATCGCGGCGATGCGCCCATGATCGAGGCGTTGCCATGCGCCTGCCTGGCTCAAAAATTCGCGGCTGCCCGGGCTGATCGCGTAAATACGGCTGTCCCAGCCGTCATCAGGGGCGGGGGGCGCGCCCGCTTCGACGATGACCAGAGACAGGCCACTGTGTTTCAGGGCCGCGGCCAGACTCGCGCCAACCAGTCCTGCGCCGACGATCACTACATCGCATTGCATGGAAATTTTCATGATCCAATCATAACGGTATTTTCCATGACTGTCCTCATGCTTTATAATCATCAACCCAACTGTTGAAAACTGCCCATGCGCATCGGTCCTTACGAACTCAAGAACAACCTCATCGTCGCCCCCATGGCAGGCGTGACGGACAGGCCTTTCCGCATGCTGTGCAAACGCATGGGTGCGGGCATGGCGGTGAGCGAGATGGTGGCATCCAATTCCTTGCTTTACGGATCGGAGAAGACACGCCGCCGCGCAGATCATGAAGGCGAAGTCGACCCGATTTCAGTGCAGATCGTGGGTGCGGATCCAGGGATGCTTGCCGAGGCAGCGAAATACAACGTGGACCACGGCGCACAGATCATCGACATCAACATGGGATGCCCCGCAAAGAAGATATGCAATGTGATGGCGGGCTCAGCGCTGTTGCAGAACGAGCCGCTGGTGGCGACCCTGCTGGATGCAGTGGTGAATGCGGTGAATGCGCCGGTCACTTTGAAGATACGCACTGGCTGGGACAAGAACAACCGCAACGCGGTGCGCATCGCGAAGATCGCAGAGAACGCCGGCATACAGGCGTTGGCGATACACGGCAGGACGCGCGCATGCGCCTATACTGGGGATGCTGAATACGACACTATTGCAGCTGTGAAAGCGAGCGTGAGCATCCCGGTCATCGCCAATGGGGATATCACCACACCAGAAAAGGCGCGCCACGTGCTCGAATATTCAGGTGCGGATGCGGTGATGATAGGGCGCGCGGCTCAGGGCCGTCCCTGGCTGTTCCGCGAAATTGAATATTTCCTGAAGACAGGAAACCACCTGCCTGCCCCCGAGGTATCCGAAATCCATCGCGTGCTGCTCGCGCATGTGATGGAGCTGTATGAATTTTACGGCGAGCATACCGGCTTGCGCATCGCGCGCAAGCATATCTCCTGGTACACGAAAGGGCTGGCTGGGTCGGCCAATTTCAGGCACCAAATGAACAGACTTGAAAGCATACAAGAACAGCTGGCGGCGGTGGACGAATTTTTTGTGGAGCAGGCGCAGCGCGGATTGCAACTGCATTATCTTGACGAGTTGGCGGCATGAGGGTGGAGTGATGAGCAACTGTACAGTAAGTGAAAACGAGATGGCGCTTTATGTGCGCCGCGCGCTGGGCGAGTATTTCAGCGACCTGGACGGCGAGGCACCCTGTTGCAACCTTTACGACATGGTGATGAACTGCGTCGAGAAGCCGCTGGTCGAGATGGTTCTGGGGCAGGTGGGCGGCAACCAGTCGCGCGCGGCGGAGATGCTTGGTATCAACCGCAACACCCTGCGCAAGAAGATGCAGTTGCACGGCATCGAATAGGATTCATGCCAAGACCGCAGGGGTTTTCCCCGCACAGCCAAGGGTCTGCGACCCAAGTTGTTGCGTGAACTACAAACGACTTTAATTTTTAACTGGGCTCATCATGGCTACCATCAAACAGGCACTCATCAGCGTATCGGACAAATCTGGCGTGCTCGAATTCGCAAGGGGATTGAGCGGGCTTAACGTCAAAATCCTTTCCACCGGCGGGACGGCCAAGCTGCTTGCCGACAACGGCATTCCCGTTACCGAGGTGGCGGACTATACCGGCTTCCCGGAAATGCTGGACGGACGCGTGAAGACGCTGCAGCCCAAGGTGCATGCAGGCATACTTGCGCGCCGCGATCTTCCAGAACATGTCGCGACTTTGGAAAAACACGGCATACCGACCATCGATCTGGTGGTGGTGAACCTTTATCCTTTTGCAGCGACGATCGCAAAACCTGACTGCTCTTTGGAAGATGCGATCGAAAATATCGACATCGGGGGGCCGACCATGGTGCGCGCAGCGGCCAAGAACCACCTGCATGTGGCGATCGTCACCGATCCTGAGGATTACAGCTCGCTGCTGGCCGAAATGCAGACCAATGGCGGCGCGGTGTCGGATGCGACACGCTTCGATCTGGCGAAAAAAGCCTTTTCGCACACCGCGGCTTATGATTCTGCGATCAGCAATTACCTGACTGCGGTGAAAAGCGACGGCACGAAAGATGCGTTTCCGGCGCAGATCAATTTCAATTTTGCCAAGGTGCAGGACATGCGCTACGGCGAGAACCCTCACCAGAATGCGGCGTTCTACCGCGAGCTTGCAACCGTTCCCGGCAGCATTGCGAATTACACGCAGGTGCAGGGTAAGGAGCTTTCCTACAACAACATCGGCGATGCGGATGCGACCTGGGAGCTGGTGAAGACCTTCGATCAATGCGCCTGCGTGATCGTCAAGCATGCCAATCCCTGCGGCGTTGCGATTGCAGATACGCCCTTGTCCGCTTACAGGCTCGCGTTTTCAACTGATCCTACTTCCGCCTTCGGCGGCATCATCGCGTTCAACCATCCTGTCGATGCTGCGGCAGCAGAAGCGGTAGCACAGCAATTCGTGGAAGTGGTGATCGCACCGGAATACAGCGAGGCGGCGCTCAAGGTGTTCGCCGCGAAACCCAATGTGCGTGTGCTGACCGTGCCGTTGTCCAATGCGCATAACCAGTACGACTTCAAGCGCGTGGGTGGCGGGCTTCTGGTGCAGACGCCGGACATTTTGAATGTGCAGGCGAGCCAACTCAAGGTGGTGACGAAGGTTCAGCCGGATGCGGCACAACTTCAGGACCTGTTGTTTGCCTGGCGCGTTGCGAAATATGTCAAATCCAACGCGATCGTGTTCTGCAAGAACGGCCAGACGCTGGGGGTTGGCGCAGGGCAGATGAGCCGCGTGGATTCCACGCGCATTGCCGCGATCAAGGCGAAGAATGCGGGCCTTGATCTTGCAGGCTCGGTTGTCGCATCCGATGCGTTTTTTCCGTTCAGGGATGGCGTCGACGTGCTGGCCGAGGCGGGTGCGAAAGCCGTGATCCAGCCGGGAGGCTCGATGCGCGACGCGGAAGTGATCGCGGCGGCAGATGAGCACGGCATCGCGATGGTCTACACCGGCTTCAGGCATTTCAGGCATTAAAAGAGCGGCTGGCAAGTAGCCTGTGGCAAATATGCCGTAGGATGCTTTTGAAACGAGCTACCAGCCAAGAACTGCTTGTTAAAGGGAAACAGTATGAAAATTCTAGTGATCGGTGGCGGAGGACGTGAACACGCGCTGGCGTGGCGTCTGACGCACGCGCCCAAGGTGCAGAAGGTGTATGTGGCACCCGGCAATGCGGGCACTCAGCTTGAAAACGGTGTGGAGAATGTCGCTATCAGCTCGGTTGATGAGCTGCTTGCGTTCGCACAGAAGGAAAATATTTATCTGACCGTGGTAGGTCCCGAGGCACCATTGGCCAATGGTGTGGTGGATGCCTTCCGCCGTGCAGGGCTTAAAATATTCGGGCCGACCAAGGCCGCTGCGCAGCTCGAATCCTCCAAGGATTTTGCCAAGGCTTTCATGGTGCGCCACAATATCCCCACGGCGTTTTACCAGACCTTCAGCGATGTTGCCGCAGCTCACGCATACGTGGACAGGAAAGGCGCGCCGATCGTAATCAAGGCAGATGGTCTTGCTGCAGGCAAGGGCGTGGTGGTCGCGATGACGCTTGCCGAGGCGCATGAGGCGATCGACATGATGCTGTCCAAAGAGCATATGGCCGGGCACCCGTCCGGTAACAAGC
>JAJXWG010000108.1 GCA_021781695.1 Pseudomonadota bacterium | reverse complement strand
GACAGGATCGTGCAGTCTTTTGGCGAGCTGGCCGTGCAGTCGGATGTCGTGATCGTGGAAGGCGCAGGCGGATTCAAGGTACCCTTGAACGATCATCAGAATATCGCGGACCTGGCGATCAGGCTTGAGTTGCCTGTGATACTGGTGGTCGGCATGAGGCTTGGTTGCATCAACCATGCGCTGCTCACGGTGGATGCGGTCGAAACCAGCGGGTTGAAGCTTGCAGGGTGGGTAGCCAACGTGGTGGATGCAAACATGGCGATGCAAGTTGAGAACATAACAGCCCTGAAGCTGCGCATAGCCGCACCGCTGCTGGGCGTGGTGCACTATCAGGCTGTGCCTGATGCGAAAGTGGCGGCAAAAGAATTGGACCTGCGGTTGTTGGCGCAGTGACGTGCCGCTGTGGGCTACACAGGGCTGTGGGTGTTATGATGCGCGCAGGCGTAAACAAGATTGCTTATTCGGGGGGAATATGAAGATTTTGTTGGCAGATGACCATGCACTGTTCCGCGAGGGGATGCGCTACGTGTTGCAGCAGTTATCTGAAGGCGTGGAAATATTGGAGGCTGGCACTTTCCAGGATGCGTTGAAGCTGGCTACGCAACATCCGGAATTGGAATTGGCGCTGCTGGACCTGCATATGCCGGGCAGCGATGGGCCGAAGTCGGTCAGCTATTTTCGCAGGCGTTATCCGCATATTCCGGTCGTGGTGGTGTCTGGTGAGGAAGCAAGTTTGAATATGGAAAAAGTATTGAATTACGGGGCGTCTGGTTTTGTCAGCAAGAGCTCCGGTTCGCAGACCATGCTTGACGCATTGAAGCTGGTGCTGTCGGGAGGCGTTTACATTCCCCCGCAACTTCGGAGTCGTCCTGCGATGAACATGGCCAAAAAGGACAAGCGCAGCCTGAACACCAACAGTTATGGACTGACGCAGCGCCAGATGGAAGTCTTGCAGCATCTTTGCATGGGAATGAGCAACAAGGAAATCGCCTCGACCATCAATCTGGCCGAGGGCACTGTCAAAATACATGTGGCAGCGGTGTATCAGACGTTGAAGGTCAGCAACCGCCTGGAGGCGCTGCGCGTGGCGGAGCATCTGGGCCTGGTCGGGGAATTGCATGGCTGAAGAGGCATTGCCGGCAAGCCGTCTGCTAGGGCTGCTGCGTGAATCTCGCTGGCTCTTGCTTGCCGCACTGGCGCTGTATTTCACGGTGGCGCTCTACGGCTACAGTCCCGCAGACCCGGCCTGGTCGCATACCAGCACTACGGTTAAAACCGTCAATCCTGCCGGCTTGCTGGGTGCGTATCTATCCGACCTGCTGTTTTACCTGTTCGGTATGTCCGCGTGGTGGTTGGTGCTGTTCATGCTGCAGCAGGTTTGGGCTGGCTATCGCAGGCTGCGAGCCGACGGCATCTTCTGCAAGAGGACGCTTTGGGTGTCTGTTGCCGGCTTTGTGATGCTGCTGCTGTCAAGCTGCGCGCTCGAAGCGATCCGCCTGTACACGCTGAAAGCATCGCTGCCCTTAGCACCCGGCGGCATGCTGGGCATGGTGATAGGCAATGCCATGATGCGTCTGCTGGGGTTCACGGGTGCGACCTTGCTGCTTCTTGCCTTGATCGCAAGCGGTTTCAGCCTTGCAAGCGGCATGTCGTGGCTGCGCTTCACCGACTGGCTGGGCGAGCGCCTGGAATTTTCTTACTTCTGGATTTTGCAGTTCTGGCAGACGCGAGAGGACAAGCGCATAGGCATGCAGGCAACCAGCGAGCGCAGCGCAGTGGTCGAGGTCGAGAAAAAGCGCGTCGAGGTGCATCAGCCTATACATATCGAGCAGCCCGTGATGGAAGTCGCGAAGTCTGCGCGCGCGGCCGAAGAAAAACAGATCACGCTGTTTGCCGACATGCCTGATTCCCCATTGCCTCCTTTGCATTTGCTTGATCCTGCGGCGCAACATGTCGAGACGGTTTCAGCAGACACGCTGGAATTCACCTCGCGCCTGATCGAGCGCAAGCTGAAGGATTTCGGCGTCGAAGTGAAGGTGGTGGCAGCTTATCCCGGGCCCGTGATCACGCGCTACGAGATCGAACCTGCAGTCGGCGTGAAGGGCAGCCAAATCACCAACCTGGTGAGGGACCTGGCGCGCGCGTTGTCGGTAGCGAGCATCCGTCTGGTCGAGACCATACCCGGAAAGACATACATGGCGCTGGAATTGCCCAATGCCAAGCGGCAGATGGTGCAGCTCTCGGAAATATTGAGCTCACAGGTTTATGCCGACATGCATTCGATGCTGACCATCGCGATGGGCAAGGACATCTCGGGCAAACCGGTGGTTGCCGATCTTGCCAAGATGCCGCATGTGCTGGTAGCCGGCACCACGGGCTCGGGAAAGTCGGTGGGGATCAACGCGATGATCCTGAGCATCCTCTACAAGGCAACGCCAGAACAGGTGCGCATGCTGCTGATCGATCCGAAGATGCTGGAGCTTTCGATCTATGAAGGCATACCGCATCTGCTGTGTCCTGTGGTGACGGATATGCGTCAGGCAGCATCTGGTCTTAATTGGTGCGTGCAGGAGATGGACAGGCGCTACCGTCTGATGTCCCATCTCGGTGTTCGCAACATCGCGGGCTATAACCAGAAAATCAGGGAAGCCATCAAGGCCGACAAGCCGCTGACCAACCCTTTTTCGTTGACGCCGGATAATCCCGAGGCGCTCGAGGAATTGCCGCTGATCGTGGTGTTTATCGACGAGCTGGCCGACCTGATGATGGTGGTCGGCAAGAAAATAGAGGAGCTGATCGCGCGTCTGGCGCAGAAGGCGCGCGCTTCTGGCATACATCTGGTGCTGGCGACCCAGCGCCCATCGGTCGATGTGATCACCGGTCTTATCAAGGCCAACGTGCCGACGCGCGTGGCGTTCCAGGTGTCAAGCAAGATAGATTCCAGAACCATTCTCGACCAGATGGGTGCGGAAGCGTTGCTGGGACAGGGAGACATGCTTTATCTTCCGCCCGGCACGGGTTATCCGCAGCGCGTGCACGGCGCGTTCGTCTCGGATCAGGAAGTGCATCGCGTGGTCGAGCACCTGAAAACGCTTGGCGAGCCGCAATACATAGACGGCGTGTTGAATTCGCTGGAGGAATCCGGAGATGGCGCGGAGGGTGGAGCTGCGCAGGATGCGGAAGCCGACCCCCTCTACGACCAGGCAGTGGATATCGTGTTGAAGTCGCGCCGCGCATCGATCTCGCTGGTGCAGCGTAACTTGCGCATCGGCTACAACCGCGCCGCGCGCCTGGTAGAACAGATGGAAGCGGCAGGCATCGTCTCCGCGATGCAGAGCAACGGCAACCGCGAAGTGATCGCGCCTGCAAGACAGGAATGAGTCAGCATTGAGTTAGAAGCGATACAACGGGTTTTTCTCAATCCTCATCCCTCAATTTTACATATAGGGAAAGCAATGAAATATATTTTTGCAGCAATTATGTTGTTATCAATGCCATTCTCCGCACAAGCTGGTGCGATAGAAAAGCTTAAATCCTTCATCGCTGCAACGCATTCCGCACAGGCGAATTTTACGCAGGAAGTGCTGGATCAGAACGGTAAGCGTATTCAGAGTGCATCGGGCGTGATGCAGTTTCAGCGTCCGGGGAAATTCCGCTGGACCTACCAGAAGCCGTATGAACAGATCATCGTCGGAGATGGTGCGAAGTTCTGGCTATACGATGTGGATCTGAATCAGGTGACGGTCAAAAAACTCGATGCGGCATTGGGCAGCAGCCCCGCAGCATTGCTTGCAGGCAGCAATGAAATCGAGCGCGGCTTTACCTTGAAGGAAAGCGGCAACCGCGAAGGGCTGGACTGGTTGCAGGCTACCCCTAAAGGGCAGGACAGCAGTTTCTCATCCGTGTATATGGCTTTCAATGACAAGGCGAGCCTAGTCATTATGGAATTGAACGATGCATTCGGCCACAAGACAGTGCTGCGTTTTGACCATATGCAGACCAACCCCAGGTTGCCTGCGCAGCAGTTCAAGTTCACGCCGCCAGAAGGCGTGGATGTGGTCGGTGAGTGACGATGCCGGATTTGTTTGAGGACCCTGCAGCCGCAGCGCCATTGGCGGAAAGGTTGCGCCCGAAGCATATCGATGAGGTGATAGGCCAATCGCATCTCCTGGGTGAGGGCCGTCCTTTGCGCCTGGCATTTCAGTCCGGCAAGCTGCACTCGATGATCTTGTGGGGACCGCCGGGGGTGGGCAAGACCACGCTTGCAAGGCTGATGGCTTCCGCCTTCGATGCGGAATTCATGCCGCTGTCCGCCGTGCTCTCCGGTGTGAAAGACATACGTGAAGCGATTGCACAGGCGCAGCAGGTGCTGCAGCTGCACGGCCGCCATACCATTTTGTTTGTGGACGAGGTGCATCGCTTCAACAAGTCGCAGCAGGACGCGTTTCTCCCTTTTGTGGAGCAGGGGCTGGTGACCTTCATCGGCGCGACAACGGAAAACCCTTCCTTTGAAGTGAACAACGCGCTGCTGTCGCGTGCCCAGGTCTATGTGCTGCATGCGCTGTCTTCAGATGAGCTGGGGCAGCTGTTCGAGCGCGCACATCAGATCGCGATGCCGGATCTCAATTTTACCGATGATGCAAAGGAGCGCATCATCGGTTATGCAGATGGGGATGCCAGACGTTTATTGAACGTGCTGGAGCAGTTGCAGACTGCTGCGATAACTGCGGAAGGGTCGCTGCGAAGCCGCGGGGTACACACCGGCGTCCCCCCTGCGGGTACAGCGGGTGTTAAAAATATAGACAGTGCCTTTCTCGACAACACGCTGGCGCAGAATCTGCGCCGCTTCGACAAGGGCGGAGAAGCATTTTACGATCAGATTTCCGCGCTGCATAAATCGGTGCGCGGCTCCAACCCGGATGCTGCGCTTTACTGGCTGGTGCGCATGCTGGATGGCGGCGCGGATCCCAGGTACATGGCAAGGCGCATCGTCAGGATGGCATGGGAAGACATCGGCCTTGCCGACCCGCGAGCGATCCAGCTGGCCAATGATGCAGCACTTACCTATGAGCGGCTGGGTTCCCCGGAAGGCGAGCTGGCGCTTGCTCAGGCAGTGATCTATCTTGCCGTGTCAGCCAAATCTAACGCGGGCTATGTCGCGTATAATGCTGCTCGTGCGTTTGTCGCACAGGATGGTTCGCGCGAAGTGCCGCTGCATCTGCGCAATGCGCCGACAAAATTGATGAAACAGCTTGATTATGGCAGGAACTACCGGTACGCGCACGACGAGGAAGGTGGCTATGCGGCAGGGGAGAATTATTTCCCGGAAGGCATGCCTGAGGTCAGTTTTTACCAGCCCACCGACCGAGGACTGGAAAGCAAGATCGCCGAAAAATTGCAGCGGCTGCGCGAGCTCGACGCGGCACAAAAATAAGGAAAACGTACATGTTGGATATTCAGATTCTGCGCGGCGACATTGAAGGCGTTGCTGCGCGTTTGGCAACGCGAGGCTATGTGCTGGATGTGAAGCGCTTCCATGAGCTTGAAACGCAGCGCAAGGCGATACAGATGCGCACGCAGGAGTTGCAGGCAAAGCGCAACAGTTCATCCAAGCTGATCGGCCAAGCAAAGGCGAAGGGCGAGGATGCATCGGCGATCATGGCTGAAGTATCTTCGCTGGGCGATGAATTAAAGCGGCTGGAGTCGGACACCTTGCCTGGGTTACTGAAGGCGTTGGACACATTTCTGGCAGAGGTTCCCAATCTGCCGAATGAGAATGTGCCGCTTGGCGAATCCGAAGCGGACAATGTCGAGGTGCGCCGTGTTGGCAGCAAACCTGTTTTTGATTTTGCGGTGAGGGATCATGTCGAACTGGGCGAGGGGCTGCAGGGGCTGGATTTCGAGACGGCGGCAAAAATTTCCGGTGCGCGCTTTTCGCTGTTGAAGGGGCCGCTTGCACGGTTGCACCGGGCGCTTTCCCAGTTCATGCTCGATACGCATACCGATCACCACGGCTACACCGAAGTTT
>JAJXWG010000107.1 GCA_021781695.1 Pseudomonadota bacterium | reverse complement strand
GACCATCTTCATATTTGCCTTCCATGCGCTGATCTATCACCTCCACCGGACAGTCTATGTACGCTTTGCCGGCGATGATTTCCGATACCTTGCGGCGGTTGGCCATGTCATCAATATATTTCGAGGCTTCCAGCACAGCCATGATCAATGCGCGGGCACTGTTGGGATATTTTTTCGCAAATTCTGCCGTGCAGCCCAGCACTTTCTCGGGATGATCCGGCCAGATATCCTGAGTGGTTGCCACAGTAAATCCCGCCTTCTCGTAAATGGCGCAATTATTCCATGGCTCGCCGACGCAGAACCCGTCCACACTGTCCATGCGCATGTTTGATACCATTTGCGGCGGCGGCAGCGTAATGATGCTGACGTCGTTCAGCGGATGGATGCCATTGCATGCGAGCCAGTAATACAACCACATCGCATGGGTGCCGGTGGGAAATGTCTGCGCGAAGGTGTAATCGCGTCTTTCACTATCCAGCAAACTTTTCAGCGCAGCGCCGCCTGTCACGCCGCGCTTCTTCAACTGATTGGACAGCGTGATTCCCTGGCCGTTATTGTTCAAATTCATCAGCACCGACATATCCTTTTTCTGCCCGCCTATGCCCAGGTGCACGCCGTAAATCAGGCCATACAGAACATGTGCGGCATGCAGTTCGCCATTGATGAGCTTGTCGCGCACATTGGCCCAGGATACTTCCCTGGACGGGATGATCTTTATGCCGTATTTCTCGTCGAATTTCATCACATGTGCGATGATCAACGATGCACAATCGGTCAGCGGCATGAAGCCCACCCGGATTTCCTTGAGCTCGGGCGCATCAGAACCTGAAACCCAGGCTGAGGCCATCGGCAGCACGGGATCCGTTGTATCCGTTTGTTTCATGAATGTCTCGCCAGCAATAGAAAAATAAGCAGAATATTGGCGATGAGAGAAGCCAGTGCAAGCAGCTTCAAGCCCATCACAGGATCGCGCTTGAACAACGGGGTGCGACGGGCGACGCGCAGCGGGCGTTGAGCGCCGCGTTCCAGCGCAAGCAGAAATTCCTCTGCCGTTTCGAAGCGATCGGAAGGCTCACGGGCAACGGCCTTGAGCATCACGGATTCCAGCCATTCCGGTATGTCGGGACGGTAGCGCGCTGGCGGCACGGGATCGCCAAAGCGCGGCGTCTGAAAAGGTTCTATCTCGCCGTAGGGATACTTGCGCGTCAAAAGATAATACAGCGTGACGCCGGCCGCATAAAGGTCGCTGGCTTCATTCGCGGATGAACCCCTGTAAAGCTCGGGCGCCATGAAAGAGGGCGTGCCCGGATTGTTGATCTCACTGAAGGTCTCCCCCGCATCCAGGCCATCGGATGCGGCAACACCCAAATCGAGCAGGCGCAGGCGCCCATCGGCGCCAAGATGCAGGTTGTCGGGCTTGATGTCGCGATGGATGATGCCCATTCTGTGCAGCGCAGCAACTCCCTTTAACATGTGTGCGGCAAAGTCGGCTGCCTCGACCGGGGTGAAGCGCCTCCCCAGTTCCAGATGGCGTGCGAGCGTGGCACCTTCATGCCAGGTCGTCAGATAGTAAAGAAAGGCGCGCTGCGGCCAGTTCAACACCTGCGGGAAATGGACACTGTCAACGCGGCGCGCAAGCCATTCTTCATAGGCGATCGCGGCGATATCCGCCGCATCGGCATGGGCATGCAACGTCTTCAGCACACAGTGCTGGTCTGTCAGCGGATCATGCACAAGGTAGAGTATCGTGATGCGCGAATCATGGATCACATCGAGCACTTCCAGGCCGTCAATGCTCTGCCCGGGTTTCAACCTGTGCGGGAGCGGGAGCTCGGCAACGCATGCGACATTGTCGCGCAAGCTTTCTGGCGGCAGTTGAACGATACTTGTAACCAACGCAGTACAGTTGTCCTCGCTGCCGGCCTGGATCGCCGCCAGCGCGATGCGCGCGGCAATGTCCTCCATGCTGCCTTGCGATTCGAGCAGTTTGATAAGGCTGCTATCGTCGAGCACATTCCAGACGCCGTCGCTGGCAAGCAGGAACAGATCGTCTTCGGCAAGCTCCCCATCAGTAAAGTCTATGGAAAGATTTGCGTCGAGCCCCACTGCGCGCGCGAGCACATTGCTGAATTCCGGATGTACCCACACATGGTCTTTAGTCAGAAGCAACAGTTCGCTGTTGCGCAGGCGGTATACTCGGGTATCGCCGACATGCGCGATGGCATAGCGCCTGCCGCGAAACACGACAGCGGACAGGGTAGTCGCCATGCCGGCCGTTTCCCGCGCCCGCCGGCTGTGCGAATAAAGCCAGCGGTTGAGTGAGACTATGACTTTTTCCAGGGACTGCGTAATGCTCCAGGTGTCTGGCGTCGAGTAATAATCAGCCAACAGGCTGCGCACGCAGTATTCCGACGCCTCACGGCCGTGTGCATGCCCGCCCACGCCGTCGGCTATCGCAACCAGCATACCCTTGTTTTCAAGCAGCGCGCCATCGGGTGTTACGCCTGCGCAATAATCCTCGTTGCGCGGGCGCTGGCCCGCCAATGAGGTGTAACCAAGGTCGATCCGCAGTGTCTTTTTGGTCATGGGCTGATGCGAGATTACCACATCAGATCTTTGCAGCGGTCAGGTGTGATGCCCCCCAGGTCGTGCGCCAGCGTGTCTTGACACCGGTCAGGCCGACCAGGGCAATGACCGCCAGTGCGGCGAAGATCATAAAGCCTGCCTGGTAACTGCCCGTCATCTGCCTGGAATAACCCAGGCTGGAAGCCAGATAGAAGCCGCCTATGCCACCCGCCATGCCGACCAGTCCGGTCATCACGCCGATCTCCTTGCGGAAGCGCTGCGGCACAAGCTGGAATACCGCGCCGTTGCCCATCCCCAGGCTCAGCATCGCAACCACGAACATTGCAAGCGCAGTCCAGGGGCTGTCTGGCGCAAAGCTCACGGCGGCCAGAGAAATGGCCGCTATGCAATACATCGCGGTGAGCGACCTCACGCCGCCGATGCGGTCGGCGATGTTGCCGCCCATCGGGCGCACCATCGAGCCTGCAAATACACAGGCAGCAGTGAAGAATCCTGCCGTCTTCGCATCCAGTCCATATTGCGCGTTGAAATAGATGGTCAGCGAGGAGGCCAGCCCTACGAAACCGCCAAACGTGACCGAGTAGAAGAACATGAACCACCATGCATCCCGATCCTTCAGCACGCAGAGGAATTCGGCCAGGGATTTGGGCGGCGGGCAATCGGGCGCATCCTTAGCCATTCTCATGTAAAAGATAAAAACGGCGATCAGGGGGATCAGCGCAAGACCGAAAACATTGGTCCAGCCGTATGAGATCGCAAGGCTGGGCGCCACCAGCGCGGCCAGCGCGGTGCCCGAATTGCCGGCGCCGGCTATGCCCATTGCTGTGCCCTGATGTTCCGCGGGATACCAGCGCGAGGCAAGCGGCAGCGCGGCAGCGAACGATGCGCCTGCAACGCCCAGGAATGCGCCGAGTATCAGCGCCTGTTCATAGGTATGTATGCCGGCGCGCCACGCAACAAACAGCGTTGCAATGACGATCGTCTGACCGATCGCGCCTGCAAGCTTCGGCTTGACCTGATCGACCAGCAATCCCATCACGACGCGCAACAGCGCTCCGGACAATATCGGTGTGGCGACCATCATGCCCTTTTGTATTGGCGTCAAATGCAGGCTGGCGGCAATCTGCACACCCAGCGGACCCAGCAGCACCCAGACCATGAAGGCCAGATCGAAGTACAAAAATGCTGACAGCAGCGTCGGCGTATGGCCTGCCTTGAGAAAACTCTTGTTCATGATGTCTCTTCCCGGATTGTGGTATTGCAGGCAAAGCAATTCCTGTGCCATCGCCACACGGAAAACCGGAACAACCAGCATGTCAGCGCTTCCTGGCTTCTTTGCTAAAAATACAATTTGCCTGAAACGACCATTGTGGTGCGTTGAAAAGATTAAACGGCCCAAAGCAGTGCACGGTTTTCATGAAGACAAGGAATGCACATCTATAGTGCGCCATGAATATTTGACCGTTAAATGCCGGCAGTCGCCACAACAAATTGAAACACAAGGATTTTTGTTACAGCTGTGCGCGTTCATTTTTTTGAGTAATGCGAAATATCTGAAATGGAAACCAGGCTGGCATAATGATTGCTTGGTATATGCCAGGCTCTGACCCAACGGCGGGCGGAGAGTTAAATACCGACAAAGGCGTCGACTCGATTTAAGGGAGGTACTGAACAGTGCATCCCGGGATCGGGCGGCGCCTTTTTTTATTGCGAGGATGAGATGACTGCAAACAAGACTAGACTGGTTGTGATCGGCAACGGCATGGCGGGCATGCGCACGATAGAAGAGTTGCTGAAGATGTCTCCGGATGATTTTGACATCACGGTGTTCGGCGCGGAGAAGCGACCCAATTACAACCGGATTCTGCTCTCGCCGGTGCTGTCCGGCGAGATGAAGTTTGAGGATACGGTGCTCAATGACTGGGGCTGGTACGAAGAAAATCGCATTACTCTGCATGCAGGAAAAGCGGTCAGCAAAATTGACCGGTTTCGCTGCCGGGTTGAAACTGAAGACGGCCTGATTGTGCCTTATGACCGTCTGCTGATCGCAACAGGTTCGAACCCCGTCATGCTGCCCATACCGGGGATGAACCTGCAAGGAGTTGTGGCCTATCGCAGCATGGACGATGTCGAGAAAATGCTTGCCGCAGCAAAGGCCGGCAGGAGGGCAGTGGTGATCGGCGGCGGCCTGCTGGGTCTGGAAGCCGCGAATGGGCTCTCGATGCAGGGTATGCAAGTCTCCGTGGTGCACCTATGCGACTGGCCGATGGAGCGCCAACTGGACAAAGTGGGCGGCGGATTGCTGAAGGATGCGCTGGAAAAGCGCGGCCTCAAGTTCTACCTGTCGCGCCAGACCGAGGCCATACTGGGATACGACAGGGTCACGGGCCTGCGCTTCAAGGATGGCGAGGAAATCGAAGCCGATCTTCTGGTCATGGCCGCGGGCATACGCCCCAGCATCGCGCTTGCCAAATCGGCAGGCATATATTGCGAGCGCGGCATAGTAGTCAGCGACACGATGCAGACCTTTGACCCCAAGATCTATTCGGTGGGCGAATGCGTGCAGCATCGCAGCCAGACTTACGGACTGGTAGCACCGTTGTTCGAACAGGCAAAGGTCGCGGCCAACCACATCGCTCGCTATGGCAGGATGCGCTACGAAGGTTCTTCCGTTTCCACCAAGCTCAAGGTGACCGGCATCGATCTTTTTTCCGCCGGCGACTTCAACGCGACAGCAGGAGATGAAGAGTTGCTGTTGCAGGATGCCGCGCGCGGCGTGTACAAGAAGCTGGTGCTGCGCGACAACAGGCTGCGCGGCGCTGTGATGTACGGCGAGACCGTGGACGGCCCCTGGTATTTCCAGTTGATGCGCGACGGAACCGATGTGTCAGAGCTGCGCGAGCACCTTCTTTTCGGCCAGGTGCATCTGGGCGATGCAGGGCGGGGCGGCGCATCGAATGTCGCGAACATGGCGGATACGGCGGAGATCTGCGGCTGCAACGGCGTGTGCAAGAGTGCCATCGTGGGTGCCATCATAGGCAAGAAGCTTTTCACGCTGGAAGAAGTGCGCGCGCATACCAAGGCATCAGCCTCTTGCGGTTCCTGCACCGGCCTCGTCGAAGCCCTGCTTGCCAACACGCTGGGAGGCGACTACTCTGCAAAGCCCAGCAAAAAGCCGATGTGTTCCTGCACTGAACACGCGCACCAAGATGTGCAGCAGGCGATTTCAAGGCTGGGGATCAAGAACATGCCGGACCTGATGCGCGCGCTCGACTGGAAGACACAGGACGGCTGCCATATCTGCCGCCCCGCATTGAACTACTATCTGACGGCGGCATGGCCCGGCATATATGTGGACGACAGCCGCTCTCGCTTCATCAACGAAAGGGTGCATGCGAACATCCAGAAGGATGGCACCTATTCCGTGATACCGCGCATCTGGGG
>JAJXWG010000106.1 GCA_021781695.1 Pseudomonadota bacterium | reverse complement strand
CCGCGCATGGTATTGCACAGCGCTTCCACCTGCTTGGCCGTGAAACGGAAAGCCATCAGCTCTTCGGTGATGCCTGTCTGGTAAGTGTTGTATTGCTTGCTCAGGTAACCGTGCTTCTCATAGGCGCGGCCCATCTTGTTGAAGAGATCCGCGATCACCGCAAAGCGCGACAGTGCGTCTACCTTCAGCTGAGCGAGATCTGCCGCGGCTGCCGCGGCCGTTGCGGCGGCAAGCGCCTCTTCATCCTCGTCGCCCTCCTCATCTTCCGCACCCGCCTCCGAGTCTTCAGAAGATTCGTCGCCTTCGTCTTCGCCTTCCTGATCCTGGTCCTCGCCGCTGCCAAGCCCGGACTCGTCCTCCAGCTCGACTTCCACGAAACCGTCGATCAATTCGTTGACGCGAATCTCATCGCTCTCGATTTTAGCTGCCAGCGCGAGAATTTCGGCGATCGTCACGGGGCATGCCGAGATCGCCTGTATCATGTTGCGCTGGCCTTCTTCGATGCGCTTGGCAATCTCTATTTCCTTCTCGCGCGTCAGAAGATCGACCGTGCCCATTTCGCGCATGTACATGCGCACAGGGTCCGTCGTGCGGCCGAACTCGGAATCCACCGTCGACAGCGCAGCCTCCGCCTCTTCTGCCGCATCGTCGTCCGCCACCGTGGGCGCCGCATCGGTCATGATCAGCGCTTCCGCATCGGGCGCTACATCGCACACTCGGATGCCCATGTCATTGATCATGCTGGCCACGCTCTCGATCTGCTCCACCTCGAGCATATCGGGCAAATGGTCATTGATCTCGGCGTAAGTCAGGTAACCGCGTTCCTTGCCCAGCACAATCAACGCCTTCAGGCTGGTTCGTCTGGCCTCGATGTCCTGCTGCATGTCGGCCAAAGGCAGTTCAATGATGTCCTCTGCCTTTTCCAGTTTTTTCTTACTCTTTTTAATTGTTGCCATAATCATGTTTCCAGTTGCGTAAGACCTGCAAGGGTCATGGAAAAGCGAATCATTATACCTGAATACGCCAAATCTTTTCTATCCCATCAAAGGGGCTAACGTTGCAGCAGGCGCAGATACTGCTCGCGCTCCTCGGGGCTCAGGCAGGATAAGCCACCTTGCGCCGACTTGCCCTGCAGCGCCAGAAATTTCTCACGCCTTTGCACCTCGTCAATCCGGCTGACGAGCCCCGAGAATTCGGCTTCTACATCGAAGGAATCGCCCCAGTCCAGCATCTCCGTTTCGGCCTGAGACAATGCTCTGGCATGCATCGTTCCTTCAAACATCTGCATCAGCGCGGGGCTGCTCATCGCGAAGTCCGTCTCACGCAGCGCGGACAGCACTGCGGCTATCGCCTCCCCATCCGCACCATCGCTTTGCCAGTCTGCCGGCATCATCTTTCCCAGCTCGGGCTTTGCAATCAGGCATTGCAGCAGCAGGCGCTGAACCGGAAATGGGGTTCGCATCGCCTTTTTCAAGGCAGGGCGCGGCGCATGCGCAACCGGCTTGATCTCGAAGAGCGCCTCGAGCTCCGCCTGGCTGATGCCTGCAAGCGCTGCAACTTCCTTGCGCAACAGCAGCGAGGCTACCGGAGATGCGACCGCGGACAGCAGCGGACGGGCACGATGCAGCAGCTGGTTTTTTCCCTCCTGACTTTTCATGTCCAGGTCTTTGCTGATTTCACGCAGCAGATATTCGGACAAGGGCGTGGACTGATTCAGCTCGCGCTCAAAAGCCGCCTTTCCGAATTCTCGCACATAGCTGTCCGGATCATGCTCGACCGGCAAAAACAGGAAGCTTATGAGCTTGCCGTCCTGCAGATTTGGCAATGCATTCTCTAGCGCGCGCCAGGCAGCTTTCTGCCCAGCCTTGTCGCCATCGAAACAGAACACGATCTGTCCGGCAATGCGCAACAGCTTCTGCATGTGATGGGGCGTTGTCGCTGTGCCCAGCGTGGCGACGGCATAATCAATGCCGTGCTGCGCGAGTGCCACCACATCCATATAGCCTTCCACGACCAGCACGCGCTGCCCGGCTCTTATGGCTTTTTGCGCCTGGAACAGTCCGTACAGCTCATGGCCCTTTTCAAACAACGGCGTCTCGGGGGAATTGAGGTATTTTGGCTCGCCTTTGTCCAGCACCCGCCCGCCAAAACCGATGACCTGGTTGCGCACGTTGATGATGGGGAACATGATGCGGTCGCGGAACCTGTCATATCGCTTACCCCCTTCCCCGCTGATCACAAGACCTGTCTCCACGAGTGCTGCGCCATGATAGTCCGAAAAGGCGGCAGACAGGTTCTGCCACCCGTCCGGCGCATAACCTATCGCGTATTTCGCCGCTATCTCGCCGCTCAGCCCCCTCCCTTTGAGGTACTCGATCGCCCGCTTCGACAGCTTCAACTGCTCACGGTAATAGCGCGTTGCAACCTGCATCACCTCGTACAGGTCAGGCGCCACCCTTTGAAAAGTCTCATTCGCGCGCTCCTGCGGCACTTCCATGCCAACGCTTCTCGCGAGCTCCTCGACAGCCTCGACAAAACCCAGCCCCAGATGCTCCATCACGAAGCTGATGGCCGTGCCATGCACGCCGCATCCGAAGCAATGATAGAACTGCTTGGCCTGGCTTACGGTGAAAGATGGAGACTTTTCGTTGTGGAACGGACAGCATGCGACATAATTGCCACCCGCTTTCTTCAGTGGCACATAACGCTCGATCACGTCCACGATGTCCAGACGGTTGAGCAGATCCTGAATGAAACTTCTTGGAATCATGGCCTCATCACCGGAACCGGAAGGCCGCCCCGGCCCGCCGACAAACTCGCACTTATAAGCGCGCCTTGATCAACGCCGAGACACGGCTCATGTCGGCAACGCCCGCAAGCCGCGGCTTGATGTAACCCATGACCTTGCCCATATCCTGCGGGCCTGTCGCACCCACTGCAGAAACGGCCTCATCCACTGCGGCAGCAAGCTCGGCATCATTGAGCTGCCTTGGCATGTATTCCGCCAGCACGCTCATCTCGAACTTTTCCACATCCGCCAGGTCTTGGCGCGCAGCCGCTTCATACTGGCTGATGGAGTCGCGCCGCTGCTTGTTCATTTTCTCGATGATGGTCACGATGTCAGCATCTGAGAGCTCGATGCGCTCGTCGACCTCGCGCTGCTTGATCGCCGCGAGCAAAAGACGGATAGCCGAGAGGCGTGCCGTGTCCTTGGCGCGCATCGCGGCTTTCATGTCATCAGTGATTTTTTGCCTGAGGCTCATGCGCCTGCCAGGCCGGCTCAGTAAAGCTTGGGCGGCAGTGTCTGGCTGCGCAAACGCTTGTAGTGACGCTTAACTGCAGCTGCCAGCTTGCGCTTACGCTCCGCAGTCGGCTTCTCGTAAAATTCGCGCGCACGCAAATCGGTCAGCAGGCCGGTCTTTTCCACGGAACGCTTGAAGCGGCGCATGGCAACTTCAAACGGCTCATTCTCTTTAACACGTACGGTTGTCATCTACGAACTACCTTCTACCAAAAAATTGAGGGCGCGATTCTAGCAAAAGCAATCCCGCATAACAACTCATATTTCAAATCCATGTAAATTTCTCAGTTCACCGTGATTCTTGCAAACTTGCGTTTGCCCACCTGTGCGACCACCACGCGCCCGGCCAGGACCACATCCGCCTTGTCGTTCACCCGTTCCCCGTCAAGCTTGACCGCACCCTGTACTATCATGCGCATCGCATCCGATGTGCTTTCGACCAGGTTTGCCGATTTGAGCAACTGCGGCACCGCAATGCTGCCATCAGCAGCCTGCACGATGATCTCGGGCATATCCTCGGGCAGCGCACCGCGACGAAAGCGCGCCTCAAATTCCGCAAGCGCGGCTTCGGCATCCTTTTGCGAATGAAAGCGCGCGACGATTTCCTGTGCGAGCAGAACCTTGATGTCGCGCGGATTGCGCCCCCCGTCGACATCGGCGCGCCAGTTCGCGATTTCGCTCATGGAACGGAAAGACAGCAGCTCCAGATAGCGCCACATCAGCTGGTCAGAAATCGACATCAGCTTGCCGAACATGTCCTGAGGCTTGTCTGTGATGCCCACATAATTGTTAAGCGACTTGGACATCTTGTTCACGCCGTCCAGCCCCTCCAAAAGCGGCATGGTCAATATGCATTGCGCAGGCTGGCCGAAATGCCTCTGCAGCTCCCGCCCCATAAGCAGGTTGAACTTCTGGTCTGTGCCACCCAGTTCGATATCCGCCTTCAGCGCAACCGAATCGTAACCCTGCACCAGCGGATAGATGAATTCATGTATCGCTATCGGCTGGCTGCCCTTGTAACGCTTGGCGAAATCGTCGCGCTCCAGCATTTGCGCCACGGTGTGGGTCGCCGCGAGCCTTATCAGGTCCACCGCGCTGAATTTATCCATCCAGACCGAATTGAATGCGATCTCGGTCTTTTCGGGATCCAGCACTTTGAAAACCTGCTCGCGGTAGGACTGCGCATTTTCAAGCACCTGCTCGCGTGACAAAGGCGGACGCGTGGCGTTCTTGCCTGTCGGGTCGCCTATCATGCCGGTAAAGTCGCCGATCAGAAACAATGCATGATGGCCCAAATCCTGAAACTGGCGCATCTTGTTAAGCAAAACGGTATGGCCCAGATGCAAATCCGGCGCGGTGGGATCAAAACCCGCCTTGATGCGCAACGGACGTCCCATAGCCAGCTTCTGCTTCAGTTCCGCCTCGACCAGAATCTCGTCTGCGCCGCGCTTGATGAGCTCAAGCGCTTCTGTCACTTCTTTCATATTAGCCTATCCAGTTCAAAAAATTGCCGTTCGTCCGAATTTTCATGCCGCCTGTCGGATGAGGAAAGCCGATTTAGGCTTTTTCCTACCAAATATCAGCTTAAACTTTAAGTTATACACGGTTTCTGCTAGAGTACGCGACTCATATACCGATCAAGAAAACCCCGAGGCGGCTCACGGAGACCATAATGTTAACGCAAAACATGCTCAACCAAGAGCGCAAAAAGAAATTGCGCTGGTTCATCACGCTGTCCACCATGCCCTTGCTTGGCGTATTGACCGCCTTCGGGCTCGCCCCCTCCGGCAGCCTCGGGCTCAATAGCGGCAACATATCGATCGAACAACTAGCACTTCCCTCTGCAGCGCCCGTTGAAACCAATTCGGCCTCTTTCTGGCATACCGAACGCGTGCAACCCGGTGATACCGTTGCTGAACTGATGCTGCGGCTCAACATCAAGGATACCGCTGCCGGCAATTACCTCCGCAACAGCCCTGACGCCAAACCGTTTCGCAAACTGCCAGTTGGCCATGAAGTGCAGGCCGAGACGGATGCGAATGGTGCGCTGATTTCCCTGAGCTATCTGGACAGTCAGGGTGCTCAGGTATTCGTGAAGAAACAGGGCAACGCTTTCAGCTCCACGACCGTTGCAGCCCAGCTGGAAAAACGCCTGTTCGTGCGCACCGGCGAGATCAAGAGCAGTCTTTATTCGGCCACCGATGCGGCCGGCTTGCCTGAAACAGCAGCCAATCAATTGACACAGATTTTCGACGGCGACATCGATTTTCACCACGACTTGAGACGCGGCGACAAGTTCACCGTGGTATACGAGACCACTTACAGCAATGGTGCATTGGTCAAAATAGGGCAGATCCAGGCCGCCGAATTCATCAACCGCGGACAGACATACCGCGCCGTACGCTTCCAGACTGACGCGACGCACAGCGATTATTACACCCCGGAAGGCAAGAGCCTGAGGAAAGCCTTCCTGCGTTCCCCCATCCCGTTTTCGCGCATCAGCTCAGGTTTCACGATGGCGCGCTTCCATCCGATACTGAACAAGTGGCGTGCGCACAAGGGTGTGGACTTTGCAGCCCCCATGGGCACACCCGCCAAGGCAACTGCGGATGGGCTGGTTGCATTCAAAGGCACGCAAAGCGGCTATGGCAACGTCGTGATCCTGCAGCATGCGGGCAACCTCTCCACGGTGTACGGACATCTTTCGCGTTTCGCCAAGGGGCTGCACAACGGAGAGCGCGTAAGGCAAGGCGATGTGATCGGCTATGTCGGCATGACGGGCCTTGCGACCGGCCCCCATCTGCATTACGAGTTCAGGGTCAATG
>JAJXWG010000105.1:1577-6160 GCA_021781695.1 Pseudomonadota bacterium | reverse complement strand
CGCCCTCGGGCAGTGCGCCGGTAAATTCATCGATTATCCTGCCGTTGACCATTGCCTTCACCGCGGGTATGCCGCGCACGCCGTATTTCGCAGAGAGCTCCTGGTTCTCATCCGAGTTGACCTTGGCTAGCAGAAACTTTCCGTCATACTCCGCGGCCAGTTTTTCCAGTATGGGTTTCAAAGACTTGCACGGCGCGCACCACGGCGCCCAGAAGTCGATCACCACCGGCACCTTGTCAGATGCTGCAACGACCTGCTCTTCAAAATCGGCAAGATTCACATCCATCGAATACATTGAATTTTTCTCCTGTAAGAATGCACCGTACCGTCTTCGCGACGATCTTCATTATCTGACGGACAGAAAATTAATTCAGTTTCCCATCCACTCTGGCATAACGTTATCAGCTTCCCGTTTTCAGAACATCCTCAATTTTCAATCCTCAATCCTCAATCCTGTATTTCAGTTTCTCAGCGGTTTGCTGTTTTTCAGCATGTACTCAATTCGATCCCGGGTCTTGAAAGTCGCGAGCAGCGCCATGAAATTTTTACGCTCCAGATCAAGCAGCCACTGTTCATCCACCATCGAGCCCGCATCCACATCGCCCCCGCACATGGTTTGGGCGATGCGGCAGCCGATGTTGTAATCGTGATCAGAGATGAAACCGCCCTCCTTCATGTTGACCATCGCAGCCTTCAAGGTCGCATAGCCTGTGCGACCAGCAACCGCGATCCGGCTCATCGGCAATGGAGGCCTGTAGGCGGTGGCATTCAGCGCGCGCGCCTCCTCTTTCGCGACATGCAACAACTCGAAGCGGTTCATCACGATGCGATCGGATGCGCGCAGATAGCCCATCTCGCGTGCAAGCTCTGCGCTTTTCGTGACCTCGCCCATCGCGATATTCTGGAAGTAGCGTCTTAAATAAGGAAACACGTCGATGCGATTTTCATTGGTGAAACGCTCTGCCTCCAATGAAGCGCGCAGCGTCATCTCCTTGCAGCCGCCGCCTGCGGGCAGCAGGCCCACGCCGACTTCGACAAGGCCGATGTAACTCTCCAGTGTTGCAACGATGCGCGCACAATGTATGGAGAACTCACAGCCCCCGCCAAGTGCCAACCCATCCACCGCGGAAATAGTGGGCACCAGCGCATATTTCAGGCGTTGCGACACCTGCTGAAACTTGGCGACCACCGCTTCGACATGGGGTACATTGCCTGCCGCAGCATCGACTATATCGCCAAAACCTCCGCCGCCCGCAATCGTGTACTTGACTCGGCTTGCCGCCTGCTTCAACTTGCCGAACATGCCTTTTTCCGGAAGCTGCACGCCCTGCATCAGCTGCAACAAGTTCGCGCCATAGGAAAATGGCGGCTCGGTCTGCCAGATGATCAGCGCCGAAAAATTACTTTCGGCCTCGTCCACTGCACGCAGCATGCCGTCCAGCACCTCGTTGCTCACCGTATGCATCTTGCTTTTGAAGCTCAGAATAGCGATGTCGTCATTCATATGCCACATGCGCACTTCATCGGTCTCGAACACCGTCTCGCCGTACTGCCGCTCCTCGCCTGTCAACCAGTCAGGGAACAGCTGGCGGCGGTAGACGGCAAGCCGGGAACGGGGATGATACTTCGATTCCCTCTCCCTCCGCTGCGCTCCCCCCTCTCCCGTTTGCGGGAGAGGGGCCAGAGGAGAGGGAGAAAATGAGCCCTGTTCCGTGTGCACGCCTGTGCGATCAGGATCAACCGCCCAGGATGGCAACGGAACATCGGACATCGCTTTACCCGCTGCGATATCTGCCGCAATCCAGCCTGCCACCTGCTGCCAGCCCGCCTGCTGCCATATCTCAAACGGGCCGTCGTCCCAGCCGAAACCCCAGCGCACCGCAAAATCGACATCGCGCGCGTTGTCTGCGATCTGTTCAAGCTGCAGCGCACAGTAATGGAACACATCTCGGAACACCGCCCACAAGAATTGCGCCTGCGCATGCGGATTGCTTCTAAGCCCGGCAAGCTTCTTAGCCCAGTCGCGCTCACGCAGGTTGTTTCTGACCCCTTCTTCCACCTTCGCATCCGACAGGCGATATTCATTCGTGTGCAAATCGAGCACATGTATCTCGCGGCCTATCTTCTGGTAGATGCCGCGACGGGTCTTCTGCCCCAATGCTCCCTGATCCACGAGATACGCAAACCAGTCCGGCAGCTCGAAGTGCCTGTGCCAGGGATCGTCGGTCAGATTCTCCCTCATGGTATTGACCACATGGGCGAACACATCCAGGCCCACTATGTCCAGCGTGCGGAAGGTCGCGCTCTTCGGGCGCCCAAGATAGCGCCCGGTCAGCGCATCGACAAGATCGAAGCCCAGATGATGAAGCTGTGCATGATAGCGCGTGGCCAGCATCGAGAACACGCCGATGCGGTTGGCGATGAAGCTGGGTGTATCCTTCGCGCGCACCACACCCTTGCCCAGGGTTGAAACCAGAAAAGTCTCCAGCACATCCATAAGCTTTGCGTCAGTTTCCCGGCAGGCGATGAGCTCGACCAGATGCATGTAGCGCGGCGGGTTGAAAAAGTGGATGCCGCAGAATCGATGGCGCAGGTGCTCAGGAAAAGCCTGGGCGAGCTGGTTGATCGAAAGCCCCGATGTGTTGCTGGCGAATATCGCGTGTTCGCTCAGGTAAGGCGCGACCCTGCGGTAAAGGTCTGCTTTCAGGTCCATGCGTTCTGCGATCGCCTCGATCACCAGATCGCATTCGCGCAGGCGTTCCAGATGCTGTTCGTAATTGGCTGCTTGTATGAAGGCGAGCTTTGCAGGGCTTGAGATGGGCGCAGGTTCAAGCTTCTTCAGCCCCTCGATTGCACGATTGACGTTGCCATTTAACGAAGGCTCGCGCAGCGAAACCGTATCCCTCTCCCCGGCTTGCGTGGGAGAGCTAGGAGAGGGGGATGGGTCGCTCTCTTTGGGCAGGTCAAACAGCAAGGTCTCGATGTTCGCGTTGACAAGGTGGGCCGCAATCTGCGCCCCCATCACGCCCGCACCCAGCACGGCCACTCTGCGGATGTTCGTCATCTCAATGCCCCTCGTAAAGCTGACCGATTTGCGATTCGAAGCGGCGCGACACTTCATCGCGCCTGATCTTCAGCGTGGGCGTCAGAAGTCCGTTGTCTATGGTCCAGGGTTCTTTCAGAAGCAACACCCGGTTTACCCTCGCATAACCGGGAAATCCGCGCAGATTGCGCGCGATGCGCCTGAGCACCTTGGCTTCCACCCGGCTGTCCGTCAGTGTTTCAGGCATGTCGGGGCGTATGCCGACTTCATGCGTGAAGTGCAGCCAGACTTCCGGGTTCAGCACCGCCAGCGCGACGAGATAAGGCCGTGCCTCTCCGGATATCATCACCTGGTCAAACAGTGGGTCGTGCAGGATGGCCAGCTCCATATCGTTAGGCGGAATCTTCTCGCCGTTGGACATCACGATGATCTCCTTGATGCGCCCGGTGATGTAGATATGCCCCGATCCGGAAATGTGCGCAATGTCTCCGGTGTTGAGCCAGCCGTCACTGTCTATCGTCGCATTCGTCGCCTCCGGATTGTTCCAGTAGCCCATCATCACGTTGGGACCTTTTACCAGCAGCACGCTCTGGTTGCCAAGTTTCACTTCCACATTGCGAACCGGGTGACCCACGCTGTCCGGTTGATTGTCATCCAGGCGATTGCCGCTGATCACAGGACTGGTCTCCGTGAGCCCGTATCCTTGCACTATGGGCAGCCCCAAGCCTATGAACACGCGTGAGACTTCGGGTGAAAGCGCAGCCCCCCCGCTGAAGGCCACGCGCAAGCGACCTCCCAGCCTGTGGAGTATTTTTTTCGCCACCAGTTTTTCCAGCAGCGGCCAGAGCAGAAACGACGGATGCCAGCTGCCTCTTCCCTGCTGATGTTCGAAGCGCGCCCAACCCGTATCCACTGCAAAATGAAAGAGCCGCCTGTTCAGAAAGGCACCTTCCTCCAGCCTGGTTCTGATCGCCGCATAGATGCGTTCATAGATGCGCGGTACGGAAATCAGAAGCGTCGGGCGTATGCTCTGCAGGTCTTCAGAGAGCTGCTGTATCGAACGCGCAAACGCGACGGTCGCACCCGTCATCACGGTCAGGTAATAGCCCAGCGTGCGCTCGAAGGTGTGGGAGAGCGGCAGAAAGGACAGGAAAACATCGTCGCCTCTGACGTGAAACGTATCCAGGCAGGCATGCGCATTGGTGAGCATGTTCGCATGAGAGAGCATCACACCCTTGGGCTTGCCCGTGGTGCCCGAGGTATAGATGATGCTGGCCAGATCGTTGACCGACAAGGGGACCGGCGGCATCAGCTCTGCATCTTTCGGCAGAAATTCCCCCATCGGGACCAGGCTCGCATCGCCGCGCAGATTGTCCACGCTGACAAAACGCAACACGCCGCCCAGCTTATCCCGGACCGTGCTCAGCGCCTGCCATTGCTCGGCGCTTTCGAACAGCAGAACCTTCACGTTCGCATCGTTCACGATGTAAGCGACATTGTCCGGCCTGTCCACCGTATAAAGCGGCACGGTCACAAGCCC
>JAJXWG010000105.1:0-1477 GCA_021781695.1 Pseudomonadota bacterium | reverse complement strand
GCCTCCAGCGCGCCGACAGCCTGCTGTTCATCGTCCGGAATATACATGCCCGAAGTCAGGCGATCGCGCACCTCGCCGGGCTGCATCAGCAATGCGGCCACTTCATGGCCGAGCCGGTCTGAAGGCGGCGCAAACCGCCTGCCCAGCGGGAAGACCAGCAGCTTCAGCATGCAGCGCACAAGAACATTGGGGAAGTTCTGTATCACGCCGCTCAAAGCCTGCTGCATCCTGTACAGCGCATCCTGCATCGCCCAGTGCACCAGCGGCAGATCGGATGACGGACGCCCGTCATCGGCAAAGCGCTTCATCGTCGCCGAACAAAGATAGAGCAGGCCAAGCACATCTCCCAGCCGCGCAGAAATCATTTCGCGGCGCTTGAGCGAGCCGCCCAGCACGGCCATTGCCAGATCGGCGCTCAGTGCAAATGCGCTTGAAAAACGCGTCATCTGCTGGTAATAGCGGCGGCACACTACACCCTTGGGCACAGGGATGCCGCGCCCGCCGGTTAACCCGAACACCAGGCTGCGCGCCATGTTGGAAAGCGCAAAACCGATATGTCCGAACAGCGCATCGTCAAACAAATGCTCAGCCTTTTCCTGGTCCTGTTCGCGCGTGGCAGCGACTTCCTTCAGCACGTAGGGATGCGAACGTATCGCGCCCTGGCCGAAAATCATCAGCGTGCGCGTAAGGATGTTCGCCCCTTCCACGGTGATGCCGATGGGCGTCTGCTGATAGCTGTTCCCCAGATAATTGTCAGGCCCCAGGCTGATGCCCTTGCCACCATGCAGGTCCATCGCATCGTTGATGACGATGCGCCCGCGCTCTGTGGAATGATATTTCATGATGGCCGAGATCACAGAAGGCTTCTCTCCCATGTCGAGCGCCAACGCAGTCAGGCCTCTAGCCGCATCGGTCATATAGGTGTGCGCGCCTATGCGTGCAAGCGCCTCTTCAACGCCTTCAAACCGTCCTATGGGCAGGTTGAACTGGCGGCGCACCCTGCAATAGGCGCCGCTGGTGCGCGCTGCCATCTTCATGCCGCCCACGCTGCTGGCCGGCAGAGAGATCGAGCGCCCCTTAGCCAGACACTCCATCAGCATGCGCCAGCCATGGCCTATGCGTTCCACGCCGCCGATGATGAAATCGAGCGGGATGAACACGTCCTTTCCCTCTGTCGGACCGTTCAGGAAGGCGGAATTCATCGGCAAATGACGGCGGCCTATCGAAACCCCTTCGAGATCGGTCGGAATCAGTGCCAGCGTGATGCCGCGATTTACATCGGAACCCAGGAGCCCATCCGGATCATACAGTTTGAACGCAAGACCCAGCAGCGTGGCCTTGGGCGCCAACGTGATATAGCGTTTTTCCCAGTTCAGGCGTATGCCCAGCACGTCCTTCTCCCCGGCAAACTCACCCTTGCACAGGATGCCGTAATCGGGAATCGCCCCGGCATCCGATCCCGCGTAAGGACCCGTCA
>JAJXWG010000104.1 GCA_021781695.1 Pseudomonadota bacterium | reverse complement strand
ATCAAGGCAGATGGTCTTGCTGCAGGCAAGGGCGTGGTGGTCGCGATGACGCTTGCCGAGGCGCATGAGGCGATCGACATGATGCTGTCCAAAGAGCATATGGCCGGGCACCCGTCCGGTAACAAGCTCGGCGATGCCGGTGCGCGCGTGGTGATCGAGGAATTTTTGACCGGCGAGGAGGCGAGCTTCATCGTGATGGTGGACGGAAAGAACGTGCTGCCGCTTGCGACCAGCCAGGATCACAAGCGCCTGCTGGATGAAGACCGGGGGCCCAATACAGGGGGTATGGGCGCGTATTCGCCCGCGCCTGTCGTTACACCCGAGGTGTATGCGCGCGCGCTGCGCGAAGTCATCATGCCCACTGTGCATGGCATGGAAAAGGAAGGGCATACCTATACGGGTTTTTTGTATGCAGGCTTGATGATCTCTCCCGACGGGACCATCAAGGTTCTGGAATTCAACTGCCGCATGGGCGACCCCGAAACACAGCCCATCATGCTGCGCTTGAAGACCGATCTTCTGACGCTGGTAGAGCACGCGGTGAACGGCACGCTGGATGGCATCGAGGTCGAATGGGACAGAAGATGCGCGCTGGGCGTGGTGATGGCGGCTTACAATTATCCGGACTCGCCAAGATGCGGCGATGTGATCACAGGATTGCCAGTCAGGGCAGAGGAGGATGTGCATGTGTTTCACGCCGGAACGACGTTAAAGGATGGCAAGGTTGAAACCTGCGGCGGGCGGGTGCTCTGCATCACGGCCTTAGGCGAGAGTGTGCGCATGGCGCAGCGGCGAGCTTACCAGATCGCCGATGAAATTCATTTTGACGGCAGCCAGATGCGCCGTGACATCGGTTTTCGCGCAATCAAGATGTCAAAATGATGCAGTACCGCTGCATCGCCGCATATCTTGCACGTGGCGGGCTTATCGCGTATCCCACGGAATCCTGCTATGGGCTGGGTTGCGATCCGGCCAATCGCACCGCGGTCAAACGCCTGCTGAAGCTGAAGCAGCGCCCGCAGAAGAAGGGGCTGATCCTGATCGCATCCAGCTATGAACAGGTCGCGCGCTATCTTTCGCCGCTCTCGGCTGAACAGCAGAGCAGGTTGCGCGACGCAGGAAGAAAGGCGATCACTTATCTGATGCCCGTAAAGAGAAATGCGCCCAGATGGCTAAGGGGCGAGCACGATACGCTCGCGGTGCGCCTGACGGCACATGATTATGCAAGGCGGCTTTGCAAGGGCGTTGGAAGCGCGCTGGTTTCAACCAGTGCCAATATAAGCGGTATGCGCCCTGCAAAGACCTATGCAGAATGTCAGCGCATGTTCGGGAAGCATGTCTGGGTGTTGCCGGGGCGGGTGGGGAAGCGCCGGCAGCCTTCGACGATCATGGGCTGGGCGGATGGTAGAATACTGCGCGGCTGATCAATTGGCTGTATGCAGGAATGACAGCGGGGAAACAGGAGAGAACATGAGTGTAAACAGCGCATCCGTCAAGGAATATCTGCTCGAACTGCAGGAACTGATCGTCGAACGCCTGGAGCAGGTGGACGGTAAGGCCTTCATACGCGACAAATGGCAGCGTGCCACGGGTTCAGGCGGAATTGGCAAGGGAGAGGGGATCAGCTGCATTCTCGAGGAAGGCAATGTGCTTGAACGCGGCGGTGTGGCATTCTCGCATGTCGAGGGCGACAGGATGCCGGCTTCCGCCACCGCGCATCGGCCAGAGCTTGCTGGATGCAGCTGGGAGGCGATGGGGGTGTCTCTGGTGATGCATCCGAGGAATCCATATGCACCTACCACGCATGCCAATGTGCGCATGTTCATGGCGCACAAGCCGGATGGCGAGAAGGTCTTCTGGTTCGGCGGCGGAATGGACCTCACGCCTTATTACGGATTTCATGAAGACGCGGTGCACTTTCACCAGATCTGCAAGAATTCGCTTTCGCCTTTCGGGGATGACCTTTATCCCAGATACAAGAAATGGTGCGACGAGTATTTTTTCCTGAAGCACAGAAACGAGCCGCGTGGCATAGGCGGGATTTTTTTCGACGACATGAGTTCACCTGACTTCGACACCGCATTCGCGATACAGCAAAGCGTGGGAGACCATTTTCTGTCGGCCTATATACCGCTTTTGGAAAAGCGCATGAACACGCCCTATGGCGAACGCGAGCGTGACTTTCAGCTCTATCGACGCGGCCGCTACGTGGAATTCAATCTGGTGATAGATAGAGGAACTATCTTCGGCTTGCAGTCCAACGGCAGAACCGAGTCCATTCTGCTGTCCATGCCGCCGCTGGTCAAGTGGCGCTACGACTGGCATCCGGAGCCTGGCACGCCGGAGGCCGACCTTTATGATACCTACCTGCAACCCAAAGACTGGGTGTAGCAACGCTTAAAAAGTTGGGGGAGGCATGCATACCAAAGAACATTGGGAAACGGTATACACAAGCAAGAAGACCGATGCGGTGAGCTGGTTTCAGCCGCATGCGGATCTTTCTCTCGGCCTCATCAGGGAGACGGGGCTGGGGCTTGATGCGGCCATCATCGATGTGGGTGGAGGCGCGTCGACGCTGGTGGATGACCTGTTAAAAGCAGGCTACAGCGACCTGACGGTGCTTGATCTTTCAGGGGCGGCAATGTGCGAGGCAAAAAAACGTCTGGGTATAGAAGCTGGCAGGGTGAACTGGATCGAAGCCGATATCACCAGGGCAGAGCTTGCCGGGAACCGTTACGATATCTGGCACGACCGCGCGGTGTTTCATTTCCTGACCGACCCACTGGATCGCGACGCCTATGTGCAGAAGGTATTGCACGCTGTCAAACCCGGAGGTCATGTGATCGTCGCGACCTTTGCCGAGAATGGGCCGTTGCAGTGCAGCGGCCTGCCGGTAATGCGTTATCGCCCGGATGAGTTGCACGACCAGTTTGGCGCTTCGTTTACTCTGTTGAAACATCAGAGTGAGGCGCACCAGACACCGGCAGGCGCAACGCAGCAGTTCGTGTATTGCTATTGCCGGCGATCCTGACTTCCTGAACCCTATGCAGTCAGTTGACCGGTCAGGCGCAGCAGTTCCTGTATCTTGCGGTTTGCGCCCTGCAGCTTCTTGAACAGCGCGAGCAGGAGCGCCTTGTCGAGATAGGACTGGGTTGTCGCGTTGCGCTGCAACCGGCTGATGCCGAGCCGGTTGAACTCGGCGACGATCACATGTTCATCGGCCGTCACAGTTGCAGAGCGGGAGACGTTGCCACTGGCGAAAAATGTGCCTTCGCCTATGCATTCTCCGCTGACTATGGTTCCGACGACTTCATTGTCGCAGGAGACAGTGGTTGAGCCGAACAGCACGACATAGAAGTTGTTTGATGCATCCCCTTCCGTGGTGAGTTTGTTCCCGGCATAAAACTTCCTGATCACGCATTCTTCCGATATGGGTTTCAACCATTCGCTGGGAACAGGATCGAAGAAGGAGCATTTGCGCAGCTCATTGAAACGTTCCGAGATGTCGTCGTCGAGGCGCTTGGTGAAGCTGGCAAGGCTTTCTTCTATGGATGGGATGGGCAGGATTCCGTCGAACTTGTTCATTTTCACCTTCCATGCGGGTTAATCATGTTTGAGATGCGCTGCGCATTGTAACCCGCAGTCAGGCCTGCGTCATCTTGCGCAATACGATGCCGCGGAACCAGCCCCCTAGAAGCATGGGCGCATCGCTCACGATCTCGAGCCCTGGTTGCAATATATCCTCGAATACCACGTCCATGCGGGTTGCGATACGGGAGGACAACGGGGTGAGCATGCGGCGCAGCGGCGCTGCCTGGCCTTGGCGCAGGAACTTGTCGAACAGCACGATGCTGCCGCCGGACTTCAACACGCGGGCCGCTTCACTCAGGCATAGTTGGGGATGAGGCACTACGGCTGTGATCAGGTGCAGCACGATGTGGTCGAAACTTTCGTCAGAAAATGGCAGACTCATGCTGTCGCCCAGCACCCAGTCTATCTTGAGATCCGTGTTGCGCGCCCTTGCGCGGGAGAGCATCGCCGCGTTGAAATCGAGGGCGGTATAGCGGTGCAGGCCGGGCAGAAAAGGCAGGTCAAGTCCCGTTCCAGCGCCGCTTATCAGAACATTTCCAGGTTCGCTTCTCGGCAATGCAAGCAGCGATTGTTCGCGCGCTTTGCGCATCGCCTTCTCGATCACGGCGTCGTATATCGGCGCAATAAGGCTGTAGCTCGATCTCAGCATGCTGATCATTTCAGATAATCCAGAAAAATGCCGGCGAATACCGCAGCGCCGAACCAGTTGTTGTGCAAGAAAGCCTTGAAGCATGCCTCGGGCTTTCTTTCCCTGATGAGGCTGAGATGATAAAGCGCAATCAAGGCCGAAACGGCAAGGCCTGAATAATATAGATAGCCCAGCTTTGCCATCTGCCCAGCCACTATCAGCAAGATGAGCGTGGCAGCATAACAGAGCATCACCGCTGTTACGTCGTATCTGCCGAAGAGCAGCGCGGAGGAGTGGATGTTGAGGTGTATGTCGTCCTCCCTGTCCACCATCGCGTATTCCGTATCGTAGGCGACAGACCAGAAGATGTTTGCGCTCAAAAGCAGCCATGCCACGGTCGGCACGCTCGCCAGTTCTGCGGCAAATGTCATCGGGATTCCGAAGCCGAATGCGATGCCGAGATAGGCCTGCGGGATTGCGAAGAAGCGTTTGGTGAACGGATAGCTGGCTGCCAGGAAAAGCGCAGGTACCGACAGCAGCAGGGTCAGCCTGTTGAGAGGCAAAATCAGCAGGAAGGAGATGAGCGCCAACGCTGCGGCAAGCCACAGCGCTTCCGTGGGTCTGATTTTCCCGCTGGTGACCGGGCGCTCGGAAGTGCGTCTGACATGTCGGTCTATGTTGCGGTCGGCATAGTCGTTGATTGCGCAGCCTGCGGAGCGCATCAGTATCGTGCCCAGCGTGAAGATCAGTACGATGAGAAAATCAGGATGACCGTTGCCTGCGATCCACAAGCCCCACAGCGTCGGCCACAGCAGCAGCAGGATACCGATGGGCTTGTTCATCCGGGTGAGTTGCATGTAAAGCGATAAGCGTTCAACAAAAGTCATTTGATCAGGATCGAGGATTGAGGCTTTAGCAGGTATGGAGAGTTTAACAGAAACCGTGTTTTTTCCGGCCCTGACTCCTCAATCCTCCATCCTGAGTTTAAGTATTTCAGGCAGGAACACTTCCGTGACCAGCAGCGGTTCGTTATGCAGATAAAACAGCGATCTGCGCGCCCACAGTCGGTTCGGCGGGTCGCTAAGCGCGCATGCTGCGCGGCGGTACAGCGGATGTCTGGCACTCAGCGCATTGTAATGCAAGGGCATGCGTATGACTTCGGGGTGCGAGAAAAGCACCGCCCCCAGCGGCCTGATGCCGAGATTGCGCAGGGAATGCCAGGCGCTGCCAAGAGAGCGTATGTTGCAGGCGCTGTGCGCGAACACCACGGGCTGATCGTCGGCATTTAGAAAAACTTCGCGCGACCAGGCGAGTTGCTTCGGTGCGATTTGCAATATGGCGGACTCATCAGGCGCGATGCTCGCCTTTCCGTCTCTTACGTTGTGCACGGCAAAGCGCTCGCAGTGCTGCATGATGCGCTGAGTGAGCGAGCCGCGATTGCGCAGCCATGGCAGCAATCTTTCATCAGCACCCAGCGTCGAGCGCTTCCAGTCATGCATGGAGAAAGTCATGCCTGTTTGCCATCCAGCGGTGCAGGTAGCCGCGCACGGCTTCCGGGTGCTCGCGCAGCAACTCATCTGCCACTGCCCTTGCCTGTTCCAGCAAATCTTCATCCGCATCGATGTCGGCAAAGCGCAGCATCGCCATCCCGCTCTGTCTTGCACCCAGCAATTCGCCTGGGCCGCGCAGCTGCAGGTCCTGTTGTGCAATAGTGAAGCCGTCGTTGTTTTCGAAGATCACCTTGAGCCTGGTCCTGGCCAGTTCGGAAAGCGGCTTCTGGTACAGCAGGATGCACAGGCTTTGCTGAGCGCCGCGTCCCACCCTGCCTCGCAACTGGTGCAGCTGGGCAAGACCCATGCGCTCGGCGTGATCGATCACCATCAGGCTGGCGTTGGGCACGTCCACGCCGACCTCGATCACAGTGGTTGCAACCAACAGCTGA
>JAJXWG010000103.1 GCA_021781695.1 Pseudomonadota bacterium | reverse complement strand
GACTACCTGCTAAAACCGATACGCCTTGGGCGCCTGTTCGATGCGTTGACTCGCGCCCGCAACGCCGTTCCCGTGCAGTTCGAAGTATTGCGCGAGTTGCTGCCCGAGCCGCGCCGCAATCTTTCCGTCCACGAGCGGGGAAAAATACACCTTGTGCCGGTAGAGCAGGTCCTGTTTCTGCGCGCCGAGCTGAAATACATCACCGTGCGCACGCTGGAGCGCGAATACCTGATCGAGGAATCGCTGACTGCGCTGGAAAAGGAATTCGCCGGACGCTTCGTGCGCATACACCGCAACTGTCTTGTGGCCAAAAGCAAGATCGAGGGTTTCGAGAAAGTGTCGGTCGAAGAGGGTGAGGGCTGGATGGTCAGGCTGGCGGGCTTGCCGGAGATGTTGGCAATCAGCCGCAGGCAGCAGCATATTGTCAAGGAGCTGAGCTGACCATGCGAGGGATTCCGGGTGGGAAAGTTATGCCGCATTTCCCTGATCGTTTATAATCCGCCCGCGTTGAATGCGGGTGTATGTCATTTCCTGATAGGGTGGCGGTGAACTTGGTCTTTGACAAAATTAATTCATTTCTGGGCAGGCGCTCATATCCGCAGATCATCTTCATCTGCCTGCTGCTTTCCGCGCTGATTGCAAAGATCGATTTCTTCTCCGGATACGAGATATCCATTTCCATCCTTTTTCTGCTCCCCATTGCAATATCGACATGGTATGGCAGCCACCGCGCAGGCATTTTTTTCAGCCTGCTCGCGGCGGTCCTGTGGCTGATCATAGATGACGTGATCTTTCAACATCCTTATGCCAATGCATTTGCCCCCTACTGGAATGCGGCCGTCAGGCTGTGCGTTTTTCTGGTCACCGAGGAATTGCTCAACCGCCTTAAGATACGCCTTGACATCGAAAAGCTGCAGGCGAGGACAGACGATCTGACCGGGCTGCTCAATGTGCGGGGATTCACCGAGCAGGCCGAGAAGCTGTTCGGCGTGTCTGCACGCCACAACCGGAACATTACGCTGGCATGCATCGATCTTGATAATTTCAGGAAAGTGAACGAGCAGTCCGGACAGAAGGAAGGAGACGAATTGTTGCGCGTCGTAGGTGGAAAGATAGCCGCATCGCTGCGCGCCTCCGACGTGGCAGGACGGATGGGTGGCGACGAGTTTGCAATCCTGCTGCCAGAAACAGATGAAACGGGTGCCAGGTCCATGTTCGATACATTCAGGGTCACAATGCAGCAGGAGATGGAGAAAAACAGTTGGCCGGTGAGCTTCAGTATCGGGGTCGTTTCCTATAATTCTCCGCGCGCCAACCTGGACGATGCGGTCAGGTTCGCGGACTCCCTGCTCTACCAGGCCAAGACAGGCGGAAAAAATGCTGCCTGCTTTGCAAGTTACCCCGTGAAGTAGTCTGATCCGACTATCAAGAACGGCAGGTTCACCCGCACCCTTTGCGCCTCAATGATTACCCGTTTCTGCGTTATTCCGATGCCTTCTCGCTATCAACATTTATTCCATCGGCGCGGTGTTCAGGTTCTAAAGTCAGCTGCCTACCAGGCTTGCCGCGATATTGATGGAAAGGCCGATGATGGCGACATTGAACAGAAAGCTCAGGATGGACTGCGCAAGCACAGTCTTGCGCAGCGAGCGGGACATCACAGAGATGTCAGAGGTCTGGGCTGCTACCGCAATGGTGAAAGAGAAATAAAGGAAATCCCAGTAGTTCAGATTCTCCTGGCTGTCGGGGAATTTCAGCGCCCGGTTATCGGCGGGCGACCTGTAGAAGGTTCTCGCGTAATGGAATGTGAACAGGGTTCCCAGCATGAACCATGAGCCAAGCACGGTGGAGATCGTGAAGGCGTAGTGGGTCATCCTTGCGCCCAGCGGCAAGCTGCGGACAGTGGAGAGTTCGAGAATGATTGCAGCAAGGCTAGCCAATGCGCCAAGCGACATGATCACAAGAATCGCGATCGCGCCCTTGTCTTCCTGCTCCGCGATCAGGCGCACTCTGGCATGGTTTGCACGCGCCATCAGCCAGCCCATGAGAAGCAGGTAAGACCATGCGATGACATTCCAGCCGATGAGTGCCTGAGTGATGATGCTGTCCGACAATGGATAGGCGGTTCCGGTAACCAGACCCGCGGCGAGCGCAAAGCTCAGGCGGGGATGGGAACGCACGGTCTGGTGGACGATATTCATTGATCGGCGGATGCGTGGGCCTCGCGGGCTATCTGAACTTCGGGCTTTAATTATAGCGCAGGTAATCAGATACTCATGCCGGCACATCCGATAAGCCGCGAACCCCTGTTCATTAGTCCTTGTGCAGATCGCCAAACCTGAAGCTGCTGAGTTCGATTGCAGGCATTGGGCGTGCAATGCCGTAACCCTGTCCGATTTCGCAGCCCATGCCCAGCAGTTTCTGGTAAAGATCAGCAGTCTCTATGCCCTCGGCCACGACTTCAAGTCCGAATGTCTTGGCAAGTGCAATGATGCCGCGCACGATTGCCAGGTTGCCTGCATTGTTCAGCATGTTGCGCACAAAGGATTGGTCTATCTTGATCGTGTTGACTGGCAGACTGCTAAGATAAGTCAGCGAAGAATAGCCTGTTCCGAAATCATCCAGAGCGAAGCTTACACCGAACGAACGGCATTCATCGATGATCGTCGTAACCTTTTGCATATCCTCCAGCGCTGCGGTTTCAAGTATTTCAATCTGCAAACAGTGCTGCGGCAATTCTGGATGGCCGGCGAGTTGCATTTTCAGCTTTGCGGAAAAGTCAGGGGATTGGAGATGATGTGCGGAAATGTTGATGCCAAGCCCCAGATGCAGGCCGGAAAGCTGCCATTGCTCAAGCTGGTTTAGCGCCTTGTCGATTACCCATTCGCCAAGCAGGATGTCCAGATCCGTGCCTTCCAGCGCATGCAGGAATTCTGCCGGCGGCAACAGGCCACGCTCCGGATGATGCCAGCGTATCAGTGCTTCTGCACCTGTCAGATTTCGGGTGCGCATGTTCACTTTTGGCTGGAAATACAGCTCGAACTGGTCGTGCGCCAGACCGTTGGAGATCTGCTCCAGCATCATCTGCCGGGCGCGGAAGCGTCGGCCGTACTCGAAATCGTACATGACATGCCGGTTCTTGCCGGACTGCTTTGCAATGTACATGGCCTGGTCAGCGTGGCGCAACAGGGTGTCCGCGTCTTCGTCATCGATCGGATACAGTGTCAGGCCTATGCTTGCGCTCAGACTGAACGAACGTCCACCGGCCTCGATCGGACGACCGATGGTTGCCAGCAGGCGATTCAGACTGTGCGCACATTCCTCGGTCCGTTCTATTCCAACCAGCAGGATCACGAATTCGTCTCCTCCCAGTCTGGCGACAGTGTCGTCCCCGCGTATTTCTCCCTCGATGCGCCGGGCCACCTCGATCAGTATCTTGTCACCGATATCGTGCCCGAAGCTGTCGTTGATCGGCTTGAACCCGTCCAGGTCCAGATAGCACACTGCCATAAGCGTGTTGCTACGCTTGGCGTGAGCCAGAGCCTGCTTCATTAGGCTTGCCAGAAGCAGACGGTTGGGAATGCCGGTCAATGCGTCGTAGTGCGCGGCATGTTCCAGTTGTTTCTGATGCTGCTTGATATGAGTGATGTCGGAAAACACGCCGACATAACTGACCACTGCGCCCAGTTCGTTCTTCACGGTGGAAATGGTCAGCATCTCGGGAAACACTTCGCCGTTCTTTCTGCGATCCCATATCTCTCCAACCCAGTGACCGTAAGTATTGATGGATTCCCACATCTGCGCGTAGAAAGTCCTGTCATGCTGTCCGGATTCCAGAATTCTCGGGTTTTTGCCGATGACCTCATCACGGCTGTAGCCGGTGATTCGGGTGAAGGAGGCGTTGATTTCGACTATGTTCAGTTCTTTGTCGGTGATCAGGATGCCATCCAGTGTGTTCGCGAACACCCTTGCGGTTAGATTCAGGCGCTCCTCGCTGCGCTTGCGTTCGGTGATGTCGGTGACCAGCCCTTCGATCAATACCTCGCCATCCTTATCGGTCGTCTGGATGGAGCGGTCATATACCCATTTCCAGTTGCCTTGAGAATCTCGCAGGCGATACTCGAGCGCGAACTGATTTCCGCTGCCGGAATCCTCTATGGTTTTCGCGATGCTGGCCTGGTCATCAGGGTGGATGGATTCTTTCCACAGGAATGGATGTGCATGCAGGTAGTTCAGAGAGTAGCCCAGCAGTTCCTCGGCGCGATTGCTGTAGTAAATGCCGCCGAACTTGCTGGAAAAAACGTACAGGGTGTCCGGAGACTTTTCGACCAGTCGACGGTATCTTGCTTCGCTCTCGCGCAGCAATTCCTCGGCATGCTTGCGTTCCGTGATGTCATCGTAGACGCCGAGCAGGCCGAACACGTTTCCTGCCTCATCGCGCAGGGGCATCTTGGAAATACGCAACCAGACTGTGGTGTTGTCCGGCGTGGTCTGGACTTCCTCGTAATTCAGGCGCGGTTCTTCCGATTCCATCACCTGCTTGTCGACGGTGCGATAGTGGTCTGCTTGCGCTGCCCAGCACATCGCGTAGTCGTCGCGTCCCGTCAGTTCCGCGGGTTCACGTTTGCCAGCATCCCTTGCAAAAGCTGGATTGCAGCCAAGATAACGGCTGTTTCTGTCCTTCCAGAACACGCGGATCGGTGCGGTATCGATGATTTGCTGCAGCAGTGCGCGCGCCTTGACAAGCTCTGACGATATTTCAGTCAGCGATTCCTTGGCTCTGTTCCTCTCAAGGACGATGCCGATAATGGAAGAGCCGATTTCAAGGATCTTGCGGTGGAACGGGCTGGGAGAGCGGTGCTCGAAGCTCGACAATGCAAATGTGCCGATGATTTTCTTTTCGCCGGAAAAGATCGGGACGGACCAGCAGGAACAGAGGTTGAAGTTGTAGGCAAGCTGGCGCAGGTCGCACCAGCGGTCATCGGTGTAGGTGTTGCTGACGAACTGTGGCTCCTGTCTGTAGATGACATTCCCGCATGAACCGCCACCTGGCCCCGGTTTAAGGCCATTTAACTGCGCTACCCCCTCGGGTGGAACGCTGGGGGCTGCGTAAACGTTCAGGAGTTCATGGTTGTCGTCCATGAGCATGACTGTTGCGACCGAGTTTGGCAGCAGCGTTTCCCCGAGTTTGCATATTCGACTGATTGCATCCTTGTGATCAACGCCGCCTGCAACCGATTCGAGTATGGCTTGCTGCAGATCCAGGAGTCTTTGCTGCTCTTCGCTTGAAAGACTGGTATGGTCGATATCAGGGGCTTTCATGCTTCTGCCTTCTTGGAATCATTCATCATCGTAACATGGATATGGCTGGCAACAAGGCTATCAAATTCCCAGGTGGACGGCAAATATCTGCCAAATCGTGAGAAATCCAACCCGCTGTCACGGAATGGGCACTAGAATATCTGCAGAAAAATTTGTGATCATAAGCCGCATGGCCGCAAGTCTGAATTTGGTGTGCTCGGCGGGAGTCGAACCCACGACCCTCGGCTTTATTGGGCTGTTTCGCAAGATGCTGGAAAGCTGCCATCCGCCTGACGATTGGAAGCAGTGGTTGGCTGAGGCAAGAGCTGAGGAGCTGCGACTGCAGCAGTTTGCCACCGCCATTACGCCGTGAGGAGTTATCAGTTTATGGTGTTGGACGAAAGAGTTTGAAGTAGATATTGATGCGCCCCACGAAATTCCCCGGTCTGCGCGAGTTGGAGTACCCAGGCCAAAAGGCACTCAAGTTCTTGATGCGTGAAATAATTCAGGTGAGAACTTGATTTCGCGCAGAACCGGGTAATTTTAAATTTGCACCAACAGTGTTATTCAACGCAATCAATTTGTCATGGAGGTACAAGGTTTATGATAGTTCGAGGCAGACCGTCCGGTTTGGGGTTGTTTCTGGTTCTTCGCGGTTCAGTGCTTCATCGGATATGGAGAGTGCTATTGGTCAATATCACCCTTGCCACTTTGGTCACGCTGAACCACGGCGATCTCTTCAGGCTGAAAATTACTCTGACTGCCATTCCATTTACGTTAATCGGCTTAGCATTAGCCATTTTTCTGGGTTTTCGAAATAATGCCGCTTATGATCGTTACTGGGAAGGTCGTAAGCTATGGGGAGAAATCGTTTTACAAACGCGAAATTTTTCTCGTCAGTGCCTGACACTCATGGAACATCCGGAACAACTCAAAGCAGGTGCCGGACTTCAAGATGTGCGCGTCAGGATGATTTACCGCACTATTGCA
>JAJXWG010000102.1 GCA_021781695.1 Pseudomonadota bacterium | reverse complement strand
GGGTGGCAATGATGCAGTGCATCCACCACCATGCGGATGTCGGCAGAATTCTTGCCGCTTTGCCTCACATGCGGAATTTCGATCAGTTCGAACGCGGCCTCATGCATGGTTGCCTTGAATTCCTTGTAGCGTTCCCAGTCGCAGTAAGCTTTCTTGACCACGATACTGCCCTTGAGCAACAGCCTCTCCAGCACCTTTTTAATATCGAACTGCGCATATTTCGCATCACGCACTCCGAGCGCTATGTTCTCGAAATCGCAGAACAGCGCCATGTTGGTCATTTCAGGTTGCGCTGCCATATTTATCTCCTCCCTGTTTTAACCCGCCTGATGCAACTACTACCCACTAGCGACCAGCGACCAGCGACCAGTGTCTGTTTTCAAATCACCTTGCCCGGATTCATCAATCCCTGGGGATCGATCGCATCTTTTATCTTCAGCATCAGTTCGAGCTCAATCGGATCCTTGTAATCGCGTATCGTATCCCGCTTCAGCTGCCCCAGGCCATGCTCCGCGCTGATGCTGCCATTCAATTTCCGCACCACCTCATAGACGATGCGGTTCACTTCATGTTCGTGCCTTTCGATGAAGGCGGCGTTGGAAGCATCCGGCATTGAAACATTGTAGTGGATATTGCCATCGCCCATGTGCCCGAATGCGACGATGCGTATTCCTTGAAATCTCCCGCGCAGCGAGTGGCTTGCCGCTTCGATGAAATCTGCAACGCGGCTCACCGGCACCGAGATATCGTGCTTGATGCTGACGCCTTCGACCTTTTGCGCATCGCTGATGTTTTTGCGAAGGCGCCACCAGCGCTCCATTTGATCAGCATCTTCAGAGACCGCATACTGGGGAACGCCGAACTCACGCAGTGCGCCGCTTATCAGGCCTTGTTCAACATCGTCCGCCCTGATCAACAAATACCATGCATACGGTTTTTCAAACGGCTCCTGCGTATCCGCGACATGCCTGAAGACAATCTCCAGGCAGTTGCGCGACATGATCTCGAAACCGCTCAGCGACTGACCGCAGCACGAGCGCATATAGGCCAGCAGCCGCACAGCCGATTCCGGGCTGTCTATCGCCACACAGGCCGTGCAGGTCGATTTCGGGCGCGGATAAAGTTTCAGCACCGCTCTTGTGATGATTCCAAGCGTGCCTTCAGCGCCGACGAAGAGATGCTTCAGATCGTAGCCCGTATTGTCCTTGCGCAGGCCGCGCAGGCCGTTCCAGATGCGCCCGTCCGGCAGCACCACTTCCAGCCCCAGCACCAGGTCGCGCGCATTGCCATAGCGCAACACGCCTATCCCGCCTGCATTGGTGGAAAGATTGCCGCCGATTTCGCAGTGAGGCGCAATCGCGGTCAGGCCCAGCGGGAACAGCCGATCCGCCTTCTCTGCGGCCTCGTAAAGCGAGGCGAGCTTGCAACCTGCCTCGACCGTCATCGTGTAATCCACCGCATCGACCTCGAGTATCCGGTTCATGCGCGAGAGGTTGAGCACGATCTGCCCCCCGCGGGGCAGGGGAACCGATGCGCCGCACAGACTGGTATTGCCGCCCTGCGGAACAATGGCGATGTTTTGTGCGGCGCATAACCTTACGACTCTGGATACCTGGTCCGCATCCGAGGGGAAGACAACGGCCAGCGCATCGCCAAAATAGCGCCCGCGTTTATCCTCACAATAAGGCCTTGTCTCCGGTCCCGTGAGCATCGCATCGATTCCCACCACAGCCTTCACAGCCTGAACAAAATCTGATGACATTACGTTTCCTGTTTATTGACAAGTCCGGAACAACCTAAGCCGGCGAAGGAAAAATCCATCACCACGTCTCCGCGTGAGAAGTTTTCAAGACGGCACTTACTCTAAAACTCCAGCGGGTCGATGTCCAGTGAACAATGCAATCTGGGCGCGGGTATTTCATCGATTCGCCAGTCCCGCAGGAACTGCTGCAGGATTTTGCGCGACCCTGCCTGAATCAGCAACTGCGCGCGGACATGATTGGCGCGCCGCGCCAGAGACGCGGGAACCACGCCAAACACCTCGACTTCGCGCTGCAATTCGATAGCTGCAGCCCGCGCTTTGCCGAGATAGGCATAGACATCGTTTTCGTTTTTGCCCTCTGCCCGCAGCATGGCCTGAAACACGAAAGGCGGAAAACCCGCCATCCTGCGCTCTGCCAGAAGCAGCGTTGCCCATTCGTCGAAATCGTGGCGCTCAAGGCAGCGGAACAGCGGATGATCCGGAAAGGCAGTCTGGATCAACACACAACCGGCCTTGTCGGCACGACCGGCACGACCGGCAACCTGCATCAGCTGCGCAAACAGTTTTTCCGATGCGCGAAAATCAGCGCTGTATAACGCGCTGTCAGCTCCCAGCACCCCGACCAGTGTCAGTTCGGGAAAGTCATGTCCCTTGGCCAGCATCTGCGTGCCGACCAGTATGTCCACCTCGTTTGCATGTATCTGCTCGCGCATTTTCTGCCATGAACGCTTGCTGCGAGTGCTGTCCCTGTCCACCCGCAGGATGCGCGCATCTGGGAACCTTGCCCGCAGCAGGCTTTCCACGCGCTGCGTGCCGCTGCCGACCGGGTGAAGTCCGGCGTGACCGCATGAAGGACATGAGGCCGGCATGCTGATCTGCAAGCCGCAGTGATGGCATCTCAGCTTTCTGTCCGCAAGGTGCAGCACCATCTTGCCTGCGCAGTTCCTGCAATCCGACAGCCAGCCGCATTCTGTGCACATCAGCACAGGCGCATAGCCGCGGCGGTTGATGAAGAGCAGGCTCTGTTCGCCGCGCGAAATTCTCAGCACTATTTCGCGCATGAGCTTTTCGCTCACACCCTCTGTCATCACGGACTGGTTGATGTTGATGCAGCTGACCTCAGGCAGCCTTGCGTCAGCCTTTGCGCGTCCAGACAGCTTCAGCAGCCTGTAGCGGCCGATTTGAGCATTGTGATAGCTTTCAAGCGAAGGCGTTGCCGAACCCAGCACGATGGGTATTCCGACCTGGCTTGCGCGGAATACAGCCACATCTCTGGCGGAATAGCGCAGCCCGTCCTGCTGCTTGAACGAGCTGTCATGTTCCTCATCCACGATGATGAGTGAGAGCCGAGGCAATTCTGCGAATACCGAAAGGCGCGTGCCGAGCACGATACGCGCATATCCTGTCTGCGCCTGCTGCCAGTGATCCAGTCGTTGATTCTCGGAAAGGCCGCTGTGCAGACTGACAAGCGGGACATCCGGGAACCGGCTGTGAAAATATCCTTCGAGTTGCGGCGTGAGATTGATTTCCGGCACCAGGAGCAGTATCTGCCCTCCACCCATTCGACCTAGCTCAGGACAGGGCTGCAGCATGCAATGCATCAGATGAACGTACACTTCCGTCTTGCCGCTGCCTGTGATGCCGTGCAGCAAAAAACACCCGAAGTTTGAGGACTGCGTGACCGCATCGACCGCCTGCTGCTGTTCCATTGTCAGACTGTGCGCATTGACAAGCTGCACCGGGGGCGCTGGCAATTCACCGGACATTTCGCACTGCCCCACCCAGCCTTCCTGTTCCAGCCATTTCAGCTGAGCACCCGCCGTCGCGGACAATGCCCTGATTTGCGCAAGACTGCATGGATGCGCTGCCAGTTTCTCGACTATGCGCCTCGCAACGGACTTGCGCCTGGGCAACGAATCTGCCTCATCCCGGATCAGCCGATAGCGAATATCCCGCCTAACCGCAAGCGGCTTATCGGAGCGCAGGCGCGTTGGCAAAGCCGAAATCACCGTGGGCCCGATAGGATAGTGATAGTAATCGCTGCAGAATTTCAGCAGCTCCAGCAGACCGGCCGACAGCGGCTCACTGTCGTCCAGAACACGCAGCACCTTTTTGATGCGCCCGTGCGGCAAATCGCTGGTTGCAACGGACTCCATCACGACGCCTATCATCTGGCGGCGGCCGAGGGGAACGACCACGCGCTGCCCCGGCGCGACAGGCTCATCCGCCATGTAGTCAAACAGGGTGTGTATGGGTACATCAAGCGCGACGCGAACGATACCTGTTAGACCGCCGTTTACTGGGACTTCAATCATTCAGCAAAATACAGTTCTACACGGTCAGATGTCCAGGTCGCCACACCAGTACCAAAAAAATCCGCATCCTCTGTCCATACTGGGCAGCCAATTAACATCGAACAGGCCAGCACAGGCCAGTCATCGGCATCGCGAATGGCGATCCGACGTAACGCCTGCTGTTGCATACCAACGTAGAGCTCAAGATCTATGGGCTGAACGATGCATTCCAGACTATCCAGAACTTTCATGGCAACCGCACTCTCGACCCCCCTTTTTTCCAACAAGGGCGGCAGATGCTTCCGCGCATCTGCATACGCAACATCGGCCGCGAAAAATTTCACGGTCGACGCATTCATCAAAATGAGCTCTAGCACCCGCTTTCCAAGCACCGCCCGAATTAAAATGTTTGCGTCAAGAACGATCGCTTTATTATTCATGCGACCTTGGCTAATGGCTTTTTACGTAAGCTTGTTTGCGAACAGTTTTGAATTCAGCGACGACGGCTTCAATATCAACCTGTTGCGCAGCAAGCATTTGCTCCAATGTCTCGCTGGCCTTCTTTAGCGCCGCAATATCTGTATCAACCTGACCTTGCGTTGGAATGAAGTAACCTACCGTCTGACCATGACGCGTAACTGCCACAGGCACACTGGAGGCAATGTACTCCGCCAGGTCTGCCCTGAATTCTCGAATGCCAACCTTTGTTGCTTCCATAATGCCTGCCTCCTATCGTCCGAACTCTCAAGTTGAATTGTGTACACATATTAAATCACAACCCAATTTGATGCAAGCTCAAAGGTGCGCTACGTCATAGCGCTAGTCCTGTGGTCAGTTTACGGGAGGAGCACCCCAGCATGGACGCAAATGAAAAACGGGCCAGACCGTTTCTGATCTGACCCGTTGTTTTGTTGGTAGGCGCGATTGGACTCGAACCAACGACCCCCACCATGTCAAGGTGGTGCTCTAACCAGCTGAGCTACGCGCCTGTTGAAGAGCGCGCATTGTAGCCGAAACCCGGGCTTACTTCAAACTTTATTCTGCAATTCAATAACCGCTCTGCGCGAGACTGGAGTCGCCCCGAAAAACTTAAGGTCAAGCAACTGCCACTCTGTCTTGCTGCGCACAGAATGAAGGCATAAGGACGCCCCCTGACTTTAGCCATGGGGAGGTTTAGTAGCCGCTCGCTGCAAGGTTGTCGAAACGCGTATATTCCCCCCTGAAAGCCAGCGCAACCGTGCCGATCGGACCGTTTCTCTGCTTGCCGATGATGATCTCTGCCTTGCCCTTGTCAGCGGAGTCATGGTTGTATACCTCATCGCGGTAGATGAACAGGATCAGATCGGCATCCTGCTCGATCGCGCCAGATTCTCGCAGATCCGACATCACAGGGCGCTTGTTGGGGCGCTGTTCAAGCGAGCGGTTGAGCTGCGAGAGCGCGATCACGGGGCAATGCAATTCTTTCGCGAGACTCTTCAGTCCGCGCGAAATCTCCGAGATTTCCGTTGCGCGGTTCTCGCTGGCCTTGCCGACATTCGAGCTCATCAGCTGCAGATAGTCCACCACGATCAGCCCTAGTTTTCCATGCTGGCGGTGCAGGCGGCGAGCGCGGGCGCGCAGATCGAGCGAGGAAAGGCTGGGCGTCTCGTCGATGAATATCGGTGCATCATTGAGTTTTCCCAACGCATGGGTCAGCCTTCCCCAGTCGTCGTCCCCCAGCTTGCCCGTGCGCAGAGTCTGTTGGTTGAGCTTTCCGACCGAACCCAGCATGCGCATCACGAGCTGTGCCGCCCCCATCTCCATGCTGAAGATCGCAACGGGCAGCTTGCTGTCCAGCGCAATATTCTCCGCGATGTTGATCGAGAAAGCCGTCTTGCCCATGCTGGGGCGCCCCGCCACGATCACAAGGTCTCCGGCCTGCAGGCCGGAAGTCATACCGTCGAGATCCGCAAAACCTGTCGGCGTGCCCGTCACATCGCTGCCGTCTTCGCGCCCGTACAGCGTCTCTATGCGTTCGACCACCTGTGTCAGCAAAGGCGGCATGGCCATGAAACCCTGCTTTCCTTTCGCGCCCGACTCGGCAATCTCGAACACCTTGCCTTCGGCTTCATCGAGCAATTGCGCGGCATCGCGCCCGGTCGGGTTGTAGGCGCTCGCAGCAATGTCGGTGCCCACCTCCACCAGGCGGCGCATGATGGACCTCTCGCGGACGATCTCGCCGTAGCGTCTCACGTTGGCAGCGGAAGGCACGTTCTGCACCAGGCTGCCCAGGTATGCAAGCCCTCCCGCCTTGTCCAGCTCGCTGCTGTTTTCGAGCGCCTCTGCCACGGTGATCACATCCACCG
>JAJXWG010000101.1 GCA_021781695.1 Pseudomonadota bacterium | reverse complement strand
GTCGTCGGCATCGTCGATGTCAATCCTCTCGCTCCCGCACTGGCTATCGCTAAAAAGCTTAACATCCTCAACTATACCGATCTTGCCGAGGCAGTCGAGGCAAGCCGCCCCTGCCTTGCTTTCAACCTCACGGGTGATGACAGCATCACTGACTATGTCGAATCTCAGCTGGGTAGCGGAAATATCATAGGCGGCTTCCAGGCGCGCTTCATCTGGAATCTGCTGACGCGCTTAAAGCGCACCAATGAACAGATCACCGAGCTGGCGCATCACGACTCCCTGACTGGGCTTCCCAACCGCATCCTGTTCTATGACCGACTGAACCAGTCGATAGCAAGGGCGAAGCGTGAAAAGGAATCGATTGCCGTTCTTTATCTCGATCTCGACGGGTTCAAACTTGTCAACGACACGTTTGGACATGATGTCGGCGATGCGCTGCTGTGCGAGGCAGCAAGAAGGATACGCGGCTGCGTGCGTGTTTCGGACACGGTGGCGCGCATGGGCGGAGACGAGTTTACCGTGATACTCTGCAATGTGAAAACGGCGAACAGCAAGGATCGTGTGGCAAAAAAAATTATCGGCGCCATCTCACACCCCTTCATGCTGAATGGAAAAGAATGTTCGGTAAGTGTCAGCATAGGCATCGCCCTCTATCCGGACAATGGAGAAACGGCAGAGCAGCTGGTAAAGATTGCCGATGCCGCGATGTATCTTGCCAAGCACAACGGAAGAAACTGCTACCGGTTCGTCGGCAAATGAATGGGGGCAGACTCATCCCGCGCACTTTCATGCCGATAAGCTGGTTGTAGGGTATTGCACATGTTTTGAATAACAAGAAGACAGGGGGAGGGTATGACAGCATCACAAATAGTCAGGCTGGTGGCGGGTTTTTTTGTACTGCTGTCGGTAGCGCTCGGCATGCAGGGAAGCCCGTTATTTCTGGATGTCAACTGGTTGTGGCTTGCCATTTTCATCGGATTCAACCTTTTTCAAAGCGCTTTCACCAAAATCTGTCCTCTGGAAATAGTGCTCAAGGCGGCAGGAATTGACTGAAGCGGCATCCCGGGATGACTTCCCAGATCTCCCGGCAGTGACTCGAACCGGCGAACAGGAACGCCCGTTGTTCATGCACAGCCTGTTGGGCAAGATGATCGTTTCCATACTTGTCGTGACGCTCGTATTTGGCACGCTGTTGCTGTCCAGCATTCTTTTTGTGTCCATCAGCGTGCAGAAGGAATTCTTCATAAAGAACATTCACGAAGAAACCCGCTCGCTGGCCGAGATGCTGGGGCATGAGCCCGATGAGCAGACGGTTTCGAGCATGTTCGACAACATGATGCAGTCGCATGGCGTGGTATATGTTGATCTGACCGGATTGAACGGCGTATCAAGGTTCAAAAGCGCCAGGGACGCCAGCCTGAAATTTTCGCCGGATACCGCGTTTGGCGGCCATAATGATCATGTGTACTATCTGGCCGAATCCATCAAGGATGCGAAAGGAAAGTTTTCCGGCATGCTGAAGATGGGCTATGACGAGACCAGGCTGGATGAACAGGCACGCCACTTGATACATCGCAGCATCGTTTTTGCGCTGATCTACATGTGGGCGCTCACATTGATTGTGGCATCGCTTGCGATGCGATTAAGCAATCCGATCAAGCTGCTCCAGCAAGCGTGCAGGAAGATTGCTTCGGGGCAGATGGACCAAGCGCTGAACGTGGAGAGCAATATTTCGGAAATATCCGGCCTGGGAAACGATCTTGAGCTGATGCGCCAGGAGTTGGTGGCAAGAAACAGGCAGATTGCGGCGAGTGAGGCGCGCTATGTTGCGATCCTGGACAATGCGGCCCAAGGCATCGTGACCTTCGACAAGCGGGGCATCATACACAGCTTCAACCGCTCTGCGGAGCAGCTTTTTGGCTATGAGGAGCGCGAGATCATCGGCCGCGAGATCACGCTACTGATGCCATTGCCTGACATTCAGGGTCGCACCGAAAGCCACCTCGAGCATTTCATGAGCAAGGAGATCGCAGAGCTTGTGGGCCACGAAGGTGAAGTCCTGGGGCGAAGCAAGAATGGAGCGAATTTTCACATGGCGCTCAAGATAAGCAAGGTCGTCCTTGAAGATCAGGAAATGTACACGGCATTGGCGGACGATATCAGCGAGCGCAAGGCGCTGATGGAGCACTTGAAGTCGATGGCGGAGCACGACGGCCTGACCGGCCTATATAATCGCAGCTACTTCCTGGAATCGCTGGAGAGGCTGGTGGAATTGACTAGGCGCACGCGCCAGGCCAGCGCATTGTTCTACATCGATCTGGACCACTTCAAGTATGTGAACGATACCATGGGGCATGGCGCGGGTGACAGGCTGTTGATGGAGATCAGCATGATACTGAACAGGCGTGCGCGCAAAAGCGATCTTGTCGCGCGGCTGGGCGGCGACGAATTCACGGTGCTGCTCTACAACATTCCGGAAGAGCAGGCATACAGTTCCGCGGAGTCCTTCCGCAGGGCGCTTGCCGATTACCCATTCAAGCATGGCGCAGAGCAGGTCGATATCGGCTGTTCCATCGGCGTTGCGATCATCACCGAACAAACAGGATCGGCGGCTGAAACGCTGTCCCATGCCGATATTGCCTGCCATCTTGCGAAGCGGGGCGGGCGCAACAGGGTGCATGTTTTCAGCAAGACGGACGAGTCGAATGTCACTGCCATGTCTGCCGACATGGGCTGGTCAAGGCGCATCAAGGAGGCGGTGGAGCGGGGCAGTTTTGCGCTGGCCTGTCAGCCTATCGTCACCACGCATAGCGGAGTGATCGAGTCGCATGAGGTCTTGTTACGCATGCTCGATGAACACAACAACCTGATCATGCCGGGCGCATTTCTACCTTCGGCAGAGCGCTTTGGCTTAGCCGTGGAAATCGACAGGTGGGTGATCGTCAACGCCATTGAAACACTGGTCGAGCAGCGCAGGAAACAACCGGAAATGCGCTATTCAATCAACCTTTCCGGGCAGACCCTTTCGGATCGCGGTGTGCGTGACCTGATACACGAAACGCTGCGCCGCAGTCAGCTTGACCCCGCAGCGCTCACCTTTGAGGTCACCGAAACGGCGGCCATCGCCGACATGTCGCTGGCTGTGCAGTTCTTGTCCAGCTTGCAGCAGATAGGCTGCAAGACCTCGCTCGATGATTTCGGTTCTGGGATGTCGTCTTTTGCCTACCTCAGCGATCTGCCCGTGGACTTTGTGAAGATCGACGGGCGCTTCGTGAAGAACATGGCCAGCAATCGGGTTGATCAGGCCATGGTGAAAGCCATGAACGAGATCGCCCATGCGCTGGGCAAGCAGACCGTCGCGGAATTCGTCGAAGACGAACCGACTATGGAGCTGTTGCGCGCATACGGCATCGACTATGCGCAAGGCTACCACTTGGGCAAGCCTGCCGTTGTCACATCCTTCAAGCCGATAGTGTCCCACTTCAATATCTAGGAAATTTAAGGCATGGCCTTTCCAGTGAGATCAGCGGCGAGCTGCGCAAGGCTGGTGCATGGTAGAATCCGTTTTATTTCTATATTCAGGGACCGCCATGTTCTCCAGCAAAAACACTATCGCCGCCACCGACCCGGAATTGTGGGTCGCGATCCAGAATGAAAACCGCCGTCAGGAAGACCACATCGAACTGATCGCGTCGGAAAACTACACCAGCCCGGCGGTCATGGAAGCGCAGGGCAGCAGGCTTACCAACAAGTATGCCGAAGGCTATCCGGGCAAGCGCTATTACGGCGGCTGCGAATATGTGGATGTTGCAGAGCAGCTCGCGATAGACCGTGCCAAGGCACTGTTCGGTGCGGAATACGCGAACGTGCAGCCGCATTCGGGTTCGCAGGCCAATCAGGCGGTATATGTTTCGGTGCTGAAACCTGGAGACACGATACTCGGCATGTCGTTGGCGCACGGAGGACATCTGACGCATGGCGCTACGGTGAACATCAGCGGCAAGCTCTACAACGCGGTCCAGTATGGTCTGAACGACAAGGAAGAAATCGATTACGACCAGGTGCAAAAGCTTGCGACAGAGCACAAGCCGAAAATGATCGTGGCGGGCGCATCGGCTTATGCGCTGGTGATAGACTGGAAGCGTTTCAGGCAGATAGCTGACAGCGTAGGCGCCTATCTTTTCGTGGACATGGCGCATTACGCGGGCCTGATCGCGGCAGGCGTGTACCCCAGCCCGGTCGGCATTGCGGACTTCGTGACCACGACGACCCACAAGACACTGCGCGGCCCGCGCGGCGGGCTGATACTTGCCAAGGCGGAGCACGAGAAGGCGCTTAATTCAGCGATCTTCCCGGCGCTTCAGGGCGGCCCGCTGATGCATGTGATCGCGGCCAAGGCGGTCGCGTTCAGGGAAGCGGCCAGCCATGAATTCAAGATATACCAGCGCCAGGTCGTCGAGAATGCGCGCGTGATGACGCGCGTTTTGCAGGAGCGCGGCTTGCGCATCGTGTCCGGCCGCACAGACAGCCATGTGTTCCTGGTCGACCTGCAGGCCAAGAACCTGACGGGCAAGGATGCTGAGGCGGCGCTTGGCCGCGCGCATATCACGGTCAACAAGAATGCGATCCCGAACGATCCTCAGAAGCCCTTCGTCACCAGCGGAATCCGCATCGGCAGCCCCGCGATGACCACGCGCGGTTTCCAGGAGCTGGAAGCGGAGTTGCTTGCCAACCTGATCGCGGATGTGCTGGATGCGCCGAACGACGACGCGGTAATCAAGCGCGTGGTGGCTGAAGTGAAGAAGCTGACTGAAAAATTTCCGGTATATGGAGAATAGTAGCTAGACGTTAGTCGCTAGTAGGTAGTTAAAATTCGCCGCACAGCGGCGACAAAACCAACTAACTGCTAGCGTCTAACGACTAACGACTGCTTCTATGAAATGTCCTTTCTGTAAAGGTCCCGATACCCAAGTGGTGGATACCCGCGAAAGCGAGGAGGGCGACAGCATACGCCGCCGCCGCCGCTGCATGTCCTGCGACAAGCGTTTCACCACATACGAGACGGTGGAGCTCAGGATGCCGCAGGTGGTGAAGCAGAACGGGACCAGAAGCGAATTCGATGCAGGGAAACTGCGCACCAGTTTCAAGCGCGCCTTGCACAAGCGTCCTGTCTCGACCGAAGCGGTTGAAGCCGCGATAGATCGCGTCACCCAGCAGCTCTACCAGCTTGGCGAACGCGAGGTGGACTCGAGGCAGGTGGGCGAGATGGTGATGCAGGAACTGCTGAAGTTGGACAAGATCGCCTATATCCGCTTTGCGTCCGTTTACAAGAGCTTTCAGGATGTGGGTGACTTCACGGAGGCCATCAAGGCGGTGCGAAGAACGCCGGGTGCTGGCTGATGTACAGCGCGGAAGAATATCGCTGGATGGGCGAGGCGCTAAGGCTTGCAGAAAAAGGGCTTTGCACCACTACGCCCAATCCGCGCGTGGGCTGCGTGCTGGTCAGGGATGGAAAATTGCTGGGCAGTGGCTGGCACAGAAAGGCCGGGGAGCCGCATGCCGAGGTGTTTGCGCTGCAGGAGGCGGGAAGCGCGGCTAAAGGTGCGACAGCCTATGTCACGCTCGAGCCTTGCAGTCACTTTGGCAGGACGCCTCCCTGTGCGGATGCGCTTATCAAGGCAGGGGTCGCAAGGGTGGTGGTGGCCATGCAGGACCCAAACCCTGAAGTGGCTGGCAAGGGGATAGCGCGGTTGAAAGATGCTGGAATAAGAGTCAATTGCGGATTGCTGGAGGCTGCGGCCAGGGAGCTCAATGCGGGATTCGTTTCCCGCATGACGCGCGGATTGCCAAGGGTTTCAAGCAAGATAGGCATGAGCCTGGACGGAAAAACGGCGCTCTCGAACGGCATAAGCCAGTGGATCACCGGAACTGATGCGAGGCTGGACGTGCAGCGAATCCGGGCGCGTTCCTGCGCCGTATTGACGGGCATCAACACCATCCTTCTGGACGATGCGCGGCTCAATGTGCGCGACATTGAATGCGAGCGCCAGCCTTTGCGCGTGGTGGTGGACAGCAACTTGCGCATGCCGCTATCCGCGCGCATTCTGGAAGGCGGCGTGCTGATATACAGCGCGATCCGTGACGAGAAGAAGATTGCGCGTCTTGAAGAAAAGGGTGCTGTCGTGGTGGTCTTGCCCGATGGAAACGGGCGGGTGGATTTGCAAGCTGTGTTGCGCGACATGGCCAAGCGCGGCTGCAACGAGATAATGGTGGAAGCGGGCGCTGCGCTTACCGGCGCGATGTTTCGCGAAAAACTGATCGACGAGCTCTTGCTGTATGTCGCACCTTGCCTGCTTGGCGACATGGCGCGAGGCATCGCGGATCTCGGCGAACTCGCAAGCCTTGATCAGCGCGTCAAT
>JAJXWG010000100.1 GCA_021781695.1 Pseudomonadota bacterium | reverse complement strand
GCAACAGCGTGAGCAACTTTTGCCAATGCGTGATGGCCGCGACATAATCGCCTCGCTCCATGTCCGCGGATCCCGCCAGCGCCAGCGCGGTGGAATTTTCAGGATCAAGTTGCAGCGCCTTGTCCAGGAGTTTCGTCGGCTCGCCAAGCAGGGACTGATTGTTGGTCATCGCCAACGCATCGGCGTAATTGGTCCAGACCTGCGACTCATTGGGTACCAATTTGACCAGCTCCTGATAGGCGCGCACCGCATCAGGGAAGCGCTGCAACTCGCTGTAGGAGCGTGCCAGCATCAGCCACCCGTTCGGATTGTTCGGGTTCTTTGCAAGCTTCGCTTCCAGCTCCTGCAATGCCGCTTCCGAACGCAACACACCGAAGCCCTCGGCCGATTCTGCCTGTTGCTCTTTCGGCAACATCGCGGCGACATTGCCGACCTTGAGGTAGAGCAGCACGCTGCATAGCGGGATCAGCACTATCAGCACCATGCCCAGCACGCGTGAGGTATTGCGCACTGCCGGCTTCGGCGCTTCCGTGCTTTTCACCTCATCTAACAAACGCACCTGCAATTCGCGCTTTCCCTGCTCAAAAGCCTCCTGGGTCAAAAGGCCGCTTTTCAAGTCAGTCTCGAGTTCGCTTGCCTGATCGCGCAATATTTCAAGGTTTGCCGCATCGCGCAAAACGCTGTTGTCGGCAGCCGACTTGCGCCACAGCGGCCACACCAAAAAAGACAGCGCCAGCACGAGCAGCGCCGCACAGAGTATCCAGAATAAAGTCATGCTTGATGGTCTTTCGAAGAGGGTTCGTTCAGAAGTTCTGCTGCGCGTTGTTCATCCTGCGCGGTTAACGTCGCATCGACAACCTTGCCGCGACGTTTTTTCAACTGATAAATCAGCAATGCCCCGCCCAAAAACAGCATCACAAAGGGTGCCCCCCACAGCGGTGCAGTTTCGTTGTCTACCGGCGGATCATATAAAACCGATTTGCCGAAACGCGCCACCAGCATGTCGAGTATCTGCTGATCGGTCGCACCCTCCTTCATCTTCTCGCGCATGATATTGCGCACGTCCTGCGACCACTCGGAATGGGAGGTCGAGACAGGCTCGCTCTGGCAAACCAGGCAGCGCACTTTTTCGGCCAGATGTATCATGCGCGCTTCCAGCACAGGATCGTCGGCGATATCTTTTGCCACTGCAGCAAAGGAAAGGCTCGGCAACAGGCAGAACAATCCGATCAGAAAATATCTCATTTGGCTTGCAACTCCGCAATCAGTGGCATCAGCTTGTCGCGCAGGTTCTCGGGGGTAACGGGGCCTATCTGCTTGAACCGGATAATGCCTGTCTTGTCGATCACATAGGTTTCGGGTACGCCATATACCCCATAATCGAAACCCACTTTTCCGTCCGCATCGGAAATCACCTGGTCATAGGGGTTACCAGCTTTCTTCAGCGTATCGATACCGTCTTCCCTCTTGTCCTTGTAATCCACGCCGACGATGGGCAAAACTTTTTCAGAAGAAAACTGCATCAGCACGGGATGCTCATCCTTGCACGCTTCGCACCAGGAGGCCCATACATTGAGCAACCAGACGCGGCCCAGCATTTCCTTGGGCGAAAACTGTTTGGCCGGCTCCTGCAGAGTGGGTAAGGAAAAGGCCGGCGCCGCCTTGCCTATCAGCGGAGACGGAACTTCGCGCGTGTCGCGCCCCAGCCCCTTGAAGAGGAAGACCGCCAGTATCAGGAAAAGAACCAGTGGGAGTATGAAACGCATCATGATGCCTGTCCTTGAAGATTGCTGACAACGGGTTCCGCGCTCGCGCGGGCAGTTGCCTTCTGGTGTATGCGGTAGCGCCGGTCAGAGATCGACAACACCCCGCCCAGCGCCATCATCAGACAGCCTGCCCATATCCAGTCGACAAAAGGCTTGATATAGATGCGCACGGCCCATGCGCCTTCGGACTCGGGTATGGGCTCACCCAGCGAGACATAAAGATCGCGGAACAAACCTGGCTGGATAGAGGCTTCTGTGAGCGGCATGCCAGAAACATTGTATACGCGCTTCTCGGGATGCAGATCGGCAACCAGATGCCCGTCGCGGTGCACCGTGACACTCCCCTCGCCCGCAACATAGTTGGGGCCGGGCACTTGCGTCACACCATTGAAGCGGAATTCATAGCCGCCTGCAACAATCGTGTCGCCGACATTCATGCGCACGTCGCGTTCCGTCTCGTAACCTTTGACCAGCGTCACGCCGATGATAAAGACCGCCACCCCCAGATGGGCCAGCTGCATGCCATAATAGCTTAAGCTCTGGCGACGCAGCCGCTGCGCAAGATCACCCTCGCCGGAGAGTCGCTGCTTAAGACTGATGATAAGCGATGCGATGATCCAGAAGGACATCAGCAGACCCAGCGCGACCAGGGGAGACCATTTGCTCGATTCCTGCGAGAGAAACTTTCCCATCAAAAACGGCAGCAGCAGCGCGATAACCAAAGCGCTTGCAAACCCCCACTTCACCCGGCTGGCAAGATCGGGGACGGCCATTTTCTTCCAGCGCGCCAAAGGCCCCAGACCCATCATGAACACCATGGGCACCATCAGGGGCACGAACACGGCCTGAAAATAGGGGGCGCCGACCGACAGCTTGCCATAGCCCAACGCATCCATGAACAAGGGATACAGGGTGCCGATGAACACCGAGGCAGAGGCCACAGAGAGCAGCACGTTGTTGGAGAGCAGAAGCGACTCTCGCGACAGCATGTCAAACTTGCCGCCCAATCCCACTTTGGGTGCGCGCCAGGCGAACAGCAACAGCGACGCGCCGATCACCACCACCAGGAACCCGAGTATGAAGATGCCGCGCTTGGGGTCTGAAGCAAACGAATGCACCGATGTCAGCACGCCAGAGCGTACCAGGAAGGTGCCCAAAAGGCTTAATGAAAACGCCCCTATCGCAAGCAGCACGGTCCAGCTCTTGAATGCGCCGCGCTTTTCCGTCACCGCCAGAGAATGGATCAGCGCAGTGCCCAAAAGCCAGGGCATGAAGGAGGCATTTTCGACCGGATCCCAGAACCACCAGCCGCCCCAGCCCAGCTCATAATAAGCCCAGCCGCTGCCCAGCGCGATGCCGATGGTCATGAACACCCAGGCGACAGTAGTCCAGGGGCGCGACCAGCGCGCCCAGGTTGCATCCAGCTTGCCGCCGAGCAACGCCGAAATGGCAAACGCATAGGCCACGGAAAAGCCCACATAGCCCATGTACAGCATCGGCGGGTGTATCACGAGCCCCGGGTCCTGCAACAGCGGATTCAGGTCGGCACCGTCGGCAGCTGCCGGCAACAGGCGCGTGAATGGATTGGAAGTGAGCAGCATGAACAGCAGAAAACCCGCCTCGATCAGCCCCATCACACCCAGCACACGCGCGACCATTTCCTCGGGCAAATGGCGGCTGAAGGTCGCAACGGAAGCCGCCCACACGGACAGCAGCAATGCCCAGAGCAGAAGCGAGCCCTCGTGACCGCCCCAGATCGCCGCAAAGCGGTATTGTCCGGGCAATTGTGAATTGGAATGCTGGGCGACATACAGCACGGAAAAATCGTTGCTCAGGAACGCGTGGGCCAGCACACCGAAGGCCAGCGCGATGAACACGAACTGCCCGTAAGCCAGCGGGCGGGCCACTCCCATCAGCACGCGGCTGTTGCGGGCAGCGCCCAATATGGGCAACACACCCAAGCTCATCGCCATAAACAGTGCGATGATTAAGGAAAAATGACCTAGTTCTGGAATCATGTCGGCTCTCTCGCAATTATTGAACGGATTTGGCTTTTTTCAGCGCATCGGCCGCCTCGGGCGGCATGTAGTTTTCATCGTGTTTTGCCAGCACTTCCGAGGCATGCATCACGCCATCCGCTTCCATCTTTCCTTCGGCGACCACGCCTTTTCCTTCCTTGAAAAGATCAGGCAGTATGCCCTTGTAGACGACCGGCAAACTCTTCTTCAGATCCGTGATCACGAAGTGCACGGTCAGGCCATCCCCCTCGCGCTTCAAGCTCCCCGCCTCTACCAGGCCGCCGATGCGAAAACTGCGCTCCTGCGGAGCTTCCTTGTTATAGACCTGGGTCGGCGTGAAATACAGGCTGACGTTATCCTTTAACGCATTCAGCACCAGGCCAACCGCCAGCCCCACGGCAGCCAGCGCAACCAAAATATATACCAATCTTTTTTGACGCAGTTTCATTCGCTCTCCTCAACTTCTATCGTCTGCCGCACCTGTTGCAAGGTAATTTTCCTCTTGTGCATCACCATTGCAATTTCGACTGCGAAGACCAAAAACGCAACCGCATAGGAACCCAGCCACACATAGGTCAGCGGATTTTCCCTCATCCAGATATCCAGACTCATGACTTCACCTCGGACAACTCCGCAATCCATTTGGTATGTCGTTCCCGCTCAAGAATGATGCTGCGCACGCGCGAGAGCACGACAGCGACCGCATAAAGCCAGCATGCAGCAAGCATCGTGAACATTGCATGCTGCATGGTGACCTGCATGGAAGTACCGGAAAACTTGATGGTCGATCCCTGATGCAGGGTATTCCACCACTTCACCGAGAAGTAGATGATGGGCACATTCACCGAGCCTACGATGGCAAGCAGTGCAGCAGCACGATCGGCACGACGCGGATCATCGATCGAGGCGTGCAGAGAAATAAAGCCCAGGTAAAGAAACAGCAGTATCAGCTCGGAGGTCAGCCGCGCATCCCACACCCACCAGGTGCCCCACATCGGCTTACCCCAAAGCGCACCGGTCCATAGCGCAATGAAAGCAAACAGGGCGCCCGTGGGGGCTATCGCGCTCGCCATCATTGCGGAAAGTCTGGTATTGAATATCAAACCCAGCGCTGCATAACCTGCCATCACCAGATACAGAAACATCGACAGCATCGATGTCGGCACATGAATATAGATGATGCGGTAGAACTCGCCCTGGGTCGCATCGGCGGGTGCTACGACAAAACCAAGATACAAACCCGCCGCAAACAAAATGGCAGATGAAACGGCGAACCAGGGAATCAGTTTCCCCGCCAGCGGATAAAACATGGTCGGTGCTGAATATTTAAACCAGTTTATTGCCATAGAAAATCTCTAAAATCATTCCATCGAAATGCGCAACGCCTGCGCGGCAACCCATGGGGTGAATACCGCGGCCAACACCAGCAACGCCCCCAGCAAAGACAGATGCGAGGAATAGCCCAAGCCATCCGTGGCCGCACCCACCGCACCCGTGCCGAAAATCAGCACCGGAATGCACAAGGGCAACACCAGCAGGGATAACAGCACCCCGCCACCCCGTAACCCAAGGGTCAATGCAGCGCCTATCGCGCCTATCATGCTCAAAACAGGCGTGCCCAGCAACAAACTCAACATCAGCACACCGACAGCCTTGAGCGGCATGTCAAACTGCAGTCCCAGCACCGGCGTCATCAGCACCAGCGGCAGGCCTGACACCATCCAGTGCGCAGCCATCTTGCCAAGAACCAGCACCGACAGCGACTGGGGTGCTAGCAGCATTTGCTCTAGCGTACCATCCAAATAGTCTGCCGAGAACAGCCTGCCCAACGACAACATTGACGCGAGTAAGGCTGATACCCACAACACGCCTGGCGCCATCTTGCGCAACATATCTGTCTCAGGCCCAACACCCAGCGGAAACAGGCTCACCACCATCACGAAAAAGATCAGCGTGGTCAGTACATCTGCGCGGCGCCGCATCGCCAGAACCAGATCGCGGCGCGTCACCATGATCAGCAACAATAATATTTTATTCATGACAGCGACAAGCTGCGCATTTCAGCGCCTGCAACTTTCAATGGCTGATGCGTGGTAAAAATCACCATGCCCTGCTTTGCAAGATGCTCGCCAAGCAGTTCCTCTATCAGCGCCACAGCGTTGACATCCAATGCAGCCAAAGGTTCATCCAGTATCCAGAGCACAGCATCGCTGACCAGCAGCCTTGCCAGTGCCACGCGGCGACGCTGTCCCTGCGAAAGCACCTTGGCTGGCAGGCGCTCCCTCCCTTTCAGCCCCAAGCGGCGCAGGGCGTCTATCGCATCCGATTCTTTCAGCTCGATGCCGGACAATCCTGCCGAGATGCGCAAATTCTCCAGCGCGCTCAACTCGTCCTTGATCGCATTCAAATGCCCCAGATACAGCACCCTGGCAAAATAGTCCTCGGCCAGGTCGCGCACGTCAACGCCCTGCCAGGCAATCTTTCCTTCATCGGGTTGAATGAAGCCGCACAGGGTGCGCAAAAGACTGGTCTTGCCGCTGCCATTCGCACCCTGAATCTGTATGGCCTGACCGGAATGAAGCGCAAAGCTTAATCCTGCAAACAGCCGATGGTCACCGCGACTACAAGCTAAGTTGCTGACTTCCAGCATGAAGACAAACCTGAAATTGACAAGCTTGGGATTATATACGAT
>JAJXWG010000099.1 GCA_021781695.1 Pseudomonadota bacterium | reverse complement strand
GCCGCAAGCGATGCAGAGATCAGATTCATGTTGCCGAAAAGCAGCTCGATTTCCGCATGCGGAATGTCCTTCATGAAGAATTTCTCGATTGCGAACTTGAGCGTCAATCCCACAGCGCCCGTCAGCAGGGTTGCTGCCATGATGAATTTCACCGTCTCCCAGAATACCTGCCTGGACGAGAAAAAGCTTTCCTGCCAGGATTTCCAGAAAAAGAAGATCACTGCAAACATCGTGCCCGTGTGCAGCATCACCAGCAGCAGCGTCATTTCGGGTGCGGTCGGGTCTAGCCCCATCAGCTTCTCGGCCACGATCACATGCGCCGAGCTCGATACGGGCAACAGTTCGGCGGCACCCTGAACGATGGCAAGGATAAGGATTTGCAATAAGGTCATTTTCAGATTCCGGTGGTTGTTCGGCGCTTATCGATCAGCTATACAGCTTGCTGCCTTTCTCGACGAATTCAATGGATTTCAGCTGCATGCCCTTGTCAAATGCATCCGCTTCAGCAATGCCTTCCTTGGCTGCAAACTCGCGCACGTCCTGCGAAATTTTCATCGAGCAGAAATGCGGGCCGCACATGGAGCAGAAGTGCGCAACCTTGGCCGATTCCTTGGGCAGCGTTTCATCGTGAAATTCTCGCGCGCGGTCGGGATCCAGCCCCAGGTTGAACTGGTCCTCCCAGCGGAATTCGAAGCGCGCCTTGGAAAGCGCGTTGTCGCGAACCTGTGCACCGGGATGTCCCTTGGCAAGGTCGGCCGCATGAGCGGCGATCTTGTAGGTGATGATGCCTTCCTTCACGTCAGCCTTGTTGGGCAAACCAAGGTGTTCCTTGGGCGTAACGTAGCATAGCATCGCGGTGCCGAACCAGCCTATCATCGCAGCGCCTATCGCGCTGGTGATGTGGTCGTATCCGGGAGCGATATCCATGGTCAGCGGCCCCAGCGTGTAAAAAGGCGCGTCATGGCACCATTTTGCCTGCAGGTCCATGTTTTCCTTGATCAGGTGCATGGGCACATGCCCCGGGCCTTCTATCATCACCTGTACGTCGTGTTTCCACGCAACTTGAGTGAGTTCGCCCAGCGTCTTCAGTTCGCCTAACTGCGCCTCGTCGTTGGCATCATAAATCGAGCCGGGACGCAGCCCGTCGCCCAGGCTGAACGTCACATCATAGGCCTTCATGATCTCGCAGATATCCTCGAAATGCGTGTAGAGGAAATTTTCCTTGTGGTGCGCCAGGCACCACTTGGCCATGATGGAACCGCCGCGCGAGACGATGCCGGTCATGCGGTTCGCGGTCATCGGCACGTAGCGCAGCAGTACGCCCGCATGGATAGTGAAATAATCTACGCCCTGTTCGGCCTGTTCAATCAGCGTGTCGCGGAATATCTCCCAGGTCAGATCTTCGGCTTTCCCATTTACTTTTTCCAGTGCCTGATAAATCGGCACCGTGCCGATCGGCACCGGAGAGTTGCGGATAATCCATTCGCGCGTTTCATGTATATTCTTGCCGGTGGACAGATCCATCACCGTGTCGCCGCCCCAACGTGTCGCCCAGGTCATTTTTTCCACTTCTTCCTGTATGCTGGAACCCAAAGCGGAGTTGCCGATGTTGGCGTTGATCTTGACGAGAAACTTGCGCCCGATGATCATCGGCTCAAGCTCGGGATGGTTGATGTTGGCTGTGATGACAGCGCGACCTGCGGCGACTTCATCGCGCACGAATTCAGGCGTAATCCGGCTGGGCATGGAGGTGCCAAAATTCTCGCCCGGATGCTGTTTGAGCATCATTTCACTCATGCCATCAACCCTTTGATTCTCTCTGATGGCGATGTATTCCATCTCGGGGGTGATGATGCCCTGGCGCGCATAGTGCATCTGCGTGACATTCCTGCCCTGCTTTGCTCGTCTTGGAGAACGCCTCAAATTGAAGCGCATATCGGCCAAAGCCGGGTCGTCAAGGCGCATCTGTCCATAGTCCGAGGTCAGACGATCCAGGGCTTCGGTGTCATTGCGCTCAACGACCCAGGTTTCGCGCATGGGAGCAAGGCCGGAGCGTATGTCGATTTTGACGGCAGGATCGGTATAGGGGCCTGAGCAGTCGTAAACATAGATGGGTGGATTCCTTTCGGCACCCATTCCGTCCGGTGTGTCGGCCTGCGATATTTCGCGCATCGGCACCAAGAGATCGGGCCGGCTTCCCTGCACATATACCTTGCGAGAATTGGGCAAAGGTTTGATCGCGGCAGCATCGACATGCGCGGCTTCAGCGGTGAATTTGGTATTGGCGTTCATAAGTGATGTTCCTAAAATTCTAGGGAGCATCATCAAGATGCTTCCCTACGACGGCATTATCCGTACAGGTTCAAAGGGTATGTCTCACTTTGTCAGCACACCTGACAAAGACCCCCAGCGAGTTGTGCAAGGTACTGGAAAAGCAGGCCAAAAGCAACCCGGCCTGCGCAGTTAAGTTGAGTCAGAGCTGCGTGTGTTGTTATACTGCGAAACGAAACTTCACTGACTGGATAGGAAAATGCAGAATATGGAACAGGCTCGCTTCAATATGATAGAGCAGCAGATTCGCCCCTGGGACGTGCTGGACACACGAATACTGGAACTGCTCCATCGCATCCGTCGGGAACATTATGTGCCTGAAAATAAAATGGCCATGGCCTTCATGGATATGGAAATACCGCTGGGCCACGGCGTGTCCATGTGGCAACCCAAGCTGGAAGCGCGTGTGCTGCAGGAATTGCATCTCAAACGCAGCGATCGCGTGCTTGAAGTGGGCACCGGCAGCGGTTATCTGACCGCTTTGCTTGCGGCGCTTGCAGGGCATGTCACCTCGGTCGAGATCGAACCTGCGCTTAGTGCCATGGCGAATGCGCGCCTGCATCATTGCGAGAATGTCACGCTGGAAATCGGGGATGCATCCCGCGGCTGGGGCGGGAAATATGACGCCATCGTGCTGACCGGTTCGACGCCCGTGTTGCCGCAAGCCTTTCAGGACAGCCTGAATGTCGGCGGACGCCTGTTTGCGATCGTGGGCGAAGCGCCTGTGATGGAGGCGAAGCTGATCACGCGCGTTGCTCCGGATGTCTTTGAAACGGTCAACATCATGGAAGCCTGCATTGCACCTTTGCAGAATGCACAGCAGCCTGAGCGGTTCGTATTCTGAAGCTGCCCGCATGCCTTGCGATATTGAGCGAATGAGCGCGAACCCGATGAAAATAAAATCATTCATATTGTTCCTGGCCGTGGCGTCAAACAGCGCGCAGGCGACCGACCTGCTGGATATTTTCCACAGTGCGCAGCGCAACGACCCGGTGATTGCAGCGGCGCGCGCGGCCCAGCAGGCAGGCGCCGAAAAGCTGCCGCAGGGCCGTTCGCTGCTTTTGCCCACCGTCAGCCTGAATGCAAACTCCACGGCCAACAATCAGAACGTGCAGTATCTCGGATTTCCGCTCTCTGTCATCAACGGCAGCTATCGGTACAACAGCAATGGCTATGGAGTGACCATGGTTCAGCCCCTGTATCGGGAGCAGAACTGGGTGGCTTATACCGAGGCGCAATTGCAGGTTGCGCAAACCGATGCGCAATTGAGAATCGCCGAGCAGGATCTGGTGCTGCGCACCGCGCAGGCGTACTTCGATGTGCTGATGGCCCAGGATGGCGTGGAACTAGCCGAGGCGCAAAAAGCCGCCATTGACGAGCAGCTTGCCCAGGCCAAGCGGAATTTCGAGGTTGGGACGGCCACGATCACCGACACTCACGAGGCGCAGGCCCGCCACGACCAGGTCTATTCGCAACAGATCGCGGCACAGAACAATCTGGAAATCAAGCGCAGTGCGCTGCAGCAGCTCATCAATGCCGAGCCGCATGATCTTAAGCCGCTTGGCGCGCAATTCAAACCGGGAATGCCCCAGCCTGTGGGGATGGACAAGTGGGTGGGCAATGCAGAGATCAACAATCCTCAGCTTACCATAGCTCACGCTGGCGTCGAACTTGCCGAAAAGGAAGTGGAAAAAAACCGCGCAGGACATTACCCGACCGTGGACCTGGTGGCGAATTATTCCAACAGCAATATGGGCGGCAGCATGGCCAGCGATATCACGACCAAGAGTCTGGGCGTTCAGCTCAACATGCCCATCTTTGAAGGCGGCATGATCAGGTCCAGGTCGCGCGAAGCCGTGGCAAACCGAGATCGCGCAAGGCAGGATATGGAGAATTCACGCCGCAGCGTTGACCAGCTGGCAAGACAGGCTTATCTCGGCGTGATATCCGGTGTTTCTCAGGTTGAAGCCTTGCAGCAGGCGCTCGTTTCCAGCGAGACTGTGCTGGCTTCGAGCAAGCTGGGCCAGGAGGTCGGCGTGCGCACCAACCTTGACGTGCTGAACGCAGAGCAACAGCTGTATGCGACGCGCCGCGACCTGTATCAGGCCGAATACGACTACCTGTTGAGCGAGCTGCGCTTGAAGGCTGCAGTAGGCGAGCTTGACGAAGCAGAGCTGGCAAAGATCAACCAGGCATTCCATTGATTCATCAGCTAAATCTTCTTGACGAACACCTTGGATTTTCTCTGATAGTTGTAAAGCGCCTTCTTCTGCGAAGGAAGCTCTGATGTGTCGCTTTCCTTGAAGCCGCGCTCCAGGAACCAGTGCGCGGTGCGCGTGGTCAGCACGAACAGTTTCTTCAGCTTCTGCGTCTTGGCGAGTGCCGTCATGTGGTTCATGATCGCCTCTCCATAGCCGCGGTCTCGGTATTGAGGATCGACCGCCAGGCAGGCAAGTTCGGCTTCGGCTTCATCCGGAAAAGGATAGAGTGCAGCGCATCCGACGATGCGGTGGTCGTGCTCCAGCACGACGAAACGCTCGATCTCGCGCTCCAGTAGCTCGCGATTGCGCCTGACCAGTATGCCCTGCTCTTCGAGCGGAATCAGCAATTGCAGTATACCGCCGACATCTTCTATCGACGCGTCGCGCAGTGTGTTGAGCGTGGACTCCACGATCATCGTGCCTATGCCTTCGCTGCTGAACAGCTCATGCAAGATGGCGCCATCGGTGTGCCTGCTGATCAGATGAGTGCGCGCAACGCCTGCCTCGCAGGCGCGTACCGCGCAGGGCAAAAACAGGCTCACATCGTCCGGCAATTTCCGGTTTGCGGATAGTTCGGCTGTCGCCTGGGCGATGGTCAGTTCCTTGAGCAGCACGCCTTTTTTGTCCGTCACTCCGTCGACGTCCATCAGGAATACCAGCTTGTCTGCATCCAGCGCGATGGCTGTCGCGGTGGCGACATCTTCAAGCGTGAGGTTGAAGACTTCGCCGGTGGGGGAATAACCCAACGGCGAGAGCAGCACCACCTCTCCGAATTCCATGCGGTCGTTGAGGGCTGCGACATCCACCTTGCGCACGCAGCCGGTGTGCTGCAAATCAACGCCGTTGATCACGCCCATCGGCTGCGCGGTGATGAAGTTTCCCCCAGCCACGCGTATGTCGGCGTTGGCCATCGGCGAATTGGCAAGCCCCATGGAAAGCAGCGCCTCTATCTCGACACGCACCCGCCCGACCGCCTCCTTGACGCATTGCATGGTCACCGCATCGGTCAGGCGTATTCCCTGATGGTAGCTGTCTTCCAGATTCATCTTGGCAAGATGCTGTTCGATCTGGGGGCGGGCGCCATGCACCAGCACCAGCCGTATGCCTAATGCAGCCAGCAGGTTGAAGTCGTGGGTCAGTTCGACAAATTTTCCGTCGGCAACCATTTCGCCGCCGAATGCGATGACGAAGGTCTTGCCACGGAAGCTGTTGATATAGGGTGCCACGGAGCGAAACCACGCGACAAAATCGGCGGGACGGGTTGTAGTCGGCATGTTGTTCTCCTGTACTTACTGTTCGTCAAGCAGTTTGCCCGCGATGGCCCAATTTTCATCCGGCAGTTCATCAAAGGCAATATAGGTGTATGAGGCGGGCTTTTCTGCAATGCGCGCCAGCGTGTCGGTGATTTCCTCGGCGATCCTGGCTTTCTGTTCGCGGCTCAATCTTCCTGCGATGCGGATATTGACATAAGGCATGACGTTCTCCTGATACAAGCGTTAACAAAAATCTCCCCACAGCGTTTGCAGTGCGGACAGCCCGGCAATCGCAGCGGTTTCGGTGCGCAGTATGCGCGCGCCCAGGCGTATCGGAATAAAGCCGGAAAGCTGCGCCGATTCGCTCTCCACCTGTGAAAATCCACCTTCGGCACCGATCAGCAATATGGCCATCCCTTCCGGCTTCTTCTGCGCTTGCAGTGAAATGTTACCCTGCGGCAGCAGGATGAATTTGCTACTGTCAGTCAGACGCATCTTGTCCAGCCAAGTCATGATGTCCATAGGCGCATGTATCAATGGCAACCTATTGCGTCCGCATTGTTCGCAAGCCGAGATGGCAACCTGCTGCCAATGTTCCGTTCGGCGCTGTGCGCGTTCGGGTGATAATCTTGCAACGCTGCG
>JAJXWG010000098.1 GCA_021781695.1 Pseudomonadota bacterium | reverse complement strand
CAGCTATGCAGCACTGGCGGAAGCCATGCAGCAAATAAAAAAGGGCAACTTGAATAATCAAGTGCCCAGTTTTATACCGAATTGGTGCGCCCGAAGAGATTCGAACTCCTGACCCCTTGGTTCGTAGCCAAGTACTCTATCCAGCTGAGCTACGGGCGCAAATGAAACACCATGCAGATATTGCCTGGCGGAGAAGGAGGGATTCGAACCCTCGATTCAGGTTATCCCCGAATGCTCCCTTAGCAGGGGAGTGCCTTCGACCACTCGGCCACCTCTCCGAAGGCCGCGCATCTTAATGTGTGCGCCCCTGACTGTCAAATGATTTATAGGTCTTCCTGGTCCAGATTGAAGGCTTTGTGCAGGACACGCACCGCGAGCTCAAGGTACTTCTCGTCGATCACCACGGAAATCTTGATTTCAGAAGTGGAGATCATCTGGATGTTGATTCCCTCTTCGGCCAGCGTGCGGAACATTTTGCTGGCGATTCCCACGTGAGAGCGCATGCCCACACCTACCACGGAGACCTTGGCAGCTTTGTTGTCGCCGATCACACGGCGCGCGCCGATATGCGGCAGCACTTCGTTGTTGAGTATGTCCATGGTCTTGGAAAACTCGTTGCGGTGCACGGTAAAGGAAAAGTCTGTCGTGCCATCGACGCCGACATTCTGGATGATCATGTCCACGTCGATATTGGCGTCGGATACCGGCCCCAGAATCTGGTAGGCGATGCCGGGCTTGTCCGGCACGCCCAATACGTTTACTTTGGCCTCATCGCGGTTGAATGCGATCCCGGAAATGATTGCGTCTTCCATTTTGTCTTCTTCCTCAAAAGTGATCAGTGTGCCTTCGCCTTCTTCTTCAAAGCTGGACAGCACGCGCAACTTTACTTTGTATTTTCCGGCAAATTCCACCGAGCGAATCTGCAGCACCTTGGAGCCCAGGCTTGCCATCTCCAGCATCTCCTCGAAGGTGATGGTCTTCAATCGGCGCGCCTCGGGCACCACGCGCGGGTCGGTGGTGTAAACGCCATCCACATCGGTATATATCTGGCATTCGTCGGCGCGCAACGCTGCGGCAATCGCAACCCCCGTGGTGTCGGAACCGCCGCGCCCCAGGGTGGTGATATTGCCTTCCTCATCCATGCCCTGAAAGCCTGCCACAACCACCACGCAGTCGTTGGCAAGATCGGCGCGTATGTTCTGCTCGTCGATGCTGACGATGCGCGCCTTGGTATAGGCATCGTCGGTCAGGATCTTGACCTGCCCGCCCGTATAGCTCTTTGCTTTCAACCCGAGATCCTTGAGCGCCATCGCCAAGAGGCCGATCGTGACCTGCTCGCCGGTTGAAACAATTACATCAAGCTCTCTGGGATCAGGATTGGCCTGAATTTCGCGAGCAAGCCCGATCAGGCGATTGGTCTCCCCGCTCATTGCGGAAAGCACAACCACCACCTGATCACCCCTTGCCTTGAACTTTGCGACGCGTCTGGCGACGTTCTTGATGCGTTCTGTGCTGCCGACTGAAGTACCGCCGTACTTTTGTACTATGAGTGCCACGATGTATATCCGACTTGAAAATTTCCGAGATTTTAGCGCAGCTGGCCGAAAAACACGAGACCATTGCAAAATTTTGACTTTACAGAAGCCGGAAAGGCTTTTAGACTCCGGCGCATGACGATACGTATATTGATGATCACCTGTGCACTGCTGTTGAGCTTCGGCGCGCATGCTGCCGGGCAGGACGCACCTGCCGATCTCGTCGCTTCCAGCCCGATGCTGGCCAATACCCTGCCTGGCGCCATTCAGAATCTGGTGAGTTATGCGGTCAGTTACGAGGGGGTCTCCTATATCAGAGGCGGCACAAATCCCGAGCATGGTTTTGACTGCAGCGGCTTCGTGCGTTATGTTTTCGGCCGTGCAGAAGGCGTTGCGTTGCCGCACAGTGCAAAGGCGTTAAGCCAGATCGGCAGCCGCATCAAGATGACCGAGATGCTTCCCGGCGACCTCGTGTTTTTCCGTACCCTGCGCAACAGAATTTCCCATGTTGGCATCTATCTCGGCAACGATCAATTCATCCATGCGTCCAGCACCCAAACCGGAATCGTCATGATCTCCAATCTGAAGGAGCGCTACTGGACCAGCCGTTTTACACTGGCGCGTCGCGTTGAAGCACCAGCCGAAGCCGAGCCAGTTGCCGAAGGCAGCCCCGCGATCAGCGCAAGATAGTCTGGTCGGGCTATAAGGTTGCGTTGGCTTTGATCGTGGCTTTGAGTTCTGCAACTTGTGCCAGTATGTCCTGCACAGTGCCGACTGTGATCGTGGCGCTCAGCGCAACCAGTCTGTTCAGGATGTTGAGCACGCGGCGAATGTCCCTCGTTGTGCTGATGGAACGTGCCGCCTGATCAATCGCGCTGATGAGGTTTCTCGCAGTCAGCGCGCCATTGTTTGCCAGCAGCTTGATCCCGACGGCGCGATAACGATCCGCGTCATAGCGCAGCGCGGTTTCTTTTTCCACCAGCATCTGATATTCCTGAGCAGACAGGCTGTCCTTGATTTCGCGGCGCAGAATCAGCGCTACTGCTGCAGCTGCCTGCATCGCGTCTGAAATGTCAAAGGACTGCTCGGGGGAGAGTTTTTTTTCTGATAGCATGATGACGCGAACCCGTTGTTGATTTGTCAGCCGCGGAAACTCATGATTCCGCGAGGGGAGCCGTGAAGTCTTTCAGTTTTCAATGAGTCTGGCAATATGCCGGATTATCTAGTTAATTTGGGCAGTCCAGTAGTGCCGGTGCGTTTTTCGGTAGCGCTCTATCTGCAATCCTTGTGCATTCATCTCGATGAGGATTGCGCCATCCTCGTCAGAGCGCAAGAGTGTAGCGCCGCTGTCGATATAGCGTTGCCTGATTTCCTGTTTGGGGTGACCGAAGCGGTTGAGATAGCCGGATGTGAACACGGTGTAGTCGGGCAGGACAGCGGCGATAAAATCCATGCCGGATGAGCTTGAGCTGCCGTGATGGGGGGCGACCAGAAGATTCGCTGATAGCTCGCCGGCATGCAGGCTGAGCAACCGCTGTTCCGCAACCCTTCCGATGTCGCCCGTCAGCAGGATGTGTTCATTGCCTGCGCCTATTCTCAGCACGCAGCTCTGGTTGTTGTCGTGCGGCATCGCGCTGTTTGGGCCAGGGTGCAGCATGTCGAATTGCACCCCGTCCCAGTTCCACTTCATCCCGTCCCGGCAGCGCAAGTCATTTCGCGACAGGCCCGCGACAGGCTGCGGAGACATGATCCAGCCAACCGGCACGGCCTCCAGGATGGAAGACGTGCCGCCTATATGGTCTTTGTCGTCGTGACTCAGGATGATGCCATCCAGCGCATTGATTCCCATGCCGCGCAAAGCCGGTATCAGTATGCGGTTGCCGCTGTCTGACTCGTCAGAGAAATCCGGCCCTGTGTCGAAGAGCAGGGTGTGATGTTCAGTCATCGCGGCAACCGACAGGCCCTGTCCGACGTCGAAGACGATGAGGCGCAGGCTGCCTGGCTCAGGCGGCTTCGGGGAATTCAAAAACATCGGCAGCATCATGAGGCTGCCCAGGTAGCGCGCAGGAAACCCTTCAGGCGCTAGCATCCATACCGCGCCCATCATGCCAGCCGCTATGCTCCAGTTGACGGGCGCGTGCTGCGTCCAAAGCGGCAGGGTGCCAAGGTATTGCAGCGGCACCATGGTCCAGCCCAGCACGGCATGCGCAAGCCAGAGCGGCGCATCCAAGGAAAGCAGCGCGCTGATCAGAGTAAGCGGCACGACGACCAGGCTAATCAGGGGAATTGCGAAGGCGTTGGCTACGGGAGATATGAGCGAGAGCTGACCGAAGAGCGCCAAAAGCAGCGGGATCAGTCCTATGGTGACTGCCCATTGCACGGCAGCATAGCCGCGCAGGAATCGGAAAGCTGGCAAAGTTTCCATGCGCGGGTTTGGCTGTTGCGGTTCCCAGAGGCGATGCGACGTGACATACAGGATGAGTGCGACTGCGCCAAAGGACAGCCAGAATCCTGAAAAGAGCACGGCAAAAGGATCGGGAATCAGCACTCCGATCAGCGCGATGCTGAGTATTTGTGCGAGCGAAAAATTGCGGTTCATCCATAGTGCGCATGCTGTCGCGGCCACCATGTAAACGGTGCGCTGTGCGGGTGCGCCGAATCCAGCCAGCATCGCATAGCCTGTGGCCACAAGCAAAGCGGCAATCGCGCCAGCCTTCTTTGCCGGCAGCCACAGCGTCAATTTTTCGCTGCGTTTCCACAGCCAGCAGACGAGGGCGTATCCCATCCCGGATAGCATGGTGATGTGCAACCCGGAGATGCTCATCAGGTGGATGATTCCGGTACGCCTGTAAACCTGCCACTGTGCCTCGGGGATGCTGCTCTGGTCACCGATGGCCAGCGCGGTCAAAACGCCCCTGTATGGCGCATTGCCGAGGATGGTGCCGAATCTGTTGCGTATCGCTTCGCGCCAGGATTCAATCAGGTAGAGCAGCCCGCCTGCATTTTCATCCAGCCTAATATTGTTGCCCTTGTTTTGCACATATCCGACAGCGCGCAGGTTGTTTTCAAGCGCCCACAGTTCGAAATCAAAACCATGCGGATTGCTGCTGCCATGAGGCTGTTTCAGGCGCACGGTGAGTTGCCAGCGCTCGCCTGCATGCACGAGAGGCGGCGGGCTGCGGGGATCATCGTATGTTGAAAGGTAGATGTGTTTAGGCACGCTAAGATTGGGCGCAAGGGTTTTTTCGACATCGAATCTGAAGTGCTGGCCACGTTCGCTGACTTGCGGCAACCCGGCAACCACGCCGACTACATTGATATTGCGCCCCTGCCAGACATAAGGCAGGCTGTCTGCAAGGCGATGTTCTCCTTGCCAGGCTGCCCAGTAAAAACCCGTACCCAATGCGAAAGCCGAAATCAGCAGCAGGCGCAACTTGTTGTCAGGAAGGGTCAGTGCAAACGGCAATCCTGTCAGCAGCCAGGCGAACTGGAATGGCGGGAGTGCGGCCTGCTGTTGCAGGAGCCACACGCCCAGGGCGAAGCACAGGGTGAAGAGGACCATGCGGCAAGCTTAGCGCGATGCGTATCGCCTGGTAATAGGCATTGCCTGATGGCATGCGCGAATTGGCGTCAGTCGTAACGTATCTGTCGGGATGAAAGTTCGGGTTGCCGGCCTGCCAGCAAATCCGTCAGCACTTTCCAGATGGTGTCCGAAGAGGGCGGGCAGCCCGGGATGAAGCAATCGATGCGTACGACCTCGTGCAGCGGATATACCTTGTCCAGCAGAAGCGGCAATTCCGGATCGTTCGGGATCATGTCCGTCCGATAAACCGCTTCCAGTATGCTGGAAACGGACAGATGGTTGCGCAGCGCGGGCAGGCCGCCGTTGATCGCGCATGCGCCGATGGCGACCAGTATCCTGCAGTTGGCGCGGAATTCCCGCAGCACATGCACGTTCTCGGCATTGCACACGCCGCCTTCGATGATGCCTATGTCGCAAGGGCCGCAATGCTTGATATCTGTGAACGGCGAGCGGTCAAACTCAACTTGCCCGATGAGATCCAGCAGGCGCTCGTCCATATCGAGAAATGAGGTATGGCAGCCGAAGCATCCGGCCAGGGATGTGCTTGCAATCCTCGCTTTGGCAGGCTTGTTCATTTTTCAGGCGATGAGACGCTCATGGTGTCGTAGCGGCGCTGCCCTATCGGCACTTTGAAGCCGCTGCGTTTCTTGATGATGACCCCGACCGGGCAGATATTTGCTGCGCGGTCCTTTCCGTCAAAGCGGGTGTCTGCAAGCAGGCCTGATCCTGCATTGACGATCAGCCGGGTATGGATGCCGCGCATCGAGAAAGCAAACACGCTTTTTCCATCGACATCGCGGCTGGCTTGCACGCACAGCGAACACAGGATGCAGCGGTTGAAGTCGAGCAGGTAATCTGGATGCGAGGCATCCACGGCGCGATTCGGGAAAAACTGGTCAAAACGAGATGAGGTCATGCCGAGCTCATAGGCGGTTGCCTGCAACTGGCAGTTCCCGCTCTGCTCGCATGACGGGCAGAAGTGATTTCCCTCGACAAACAGCATCTCTAGCAGCATGCGCCTTTCATCGTTGATCTCATGCGTGTCGCTTTCGACCACCATGCCTTTCGCGGCAGGGGTGGTGCAGGAAGATACGCGTCTTTCGTTGATCTTGACCGTGCATAGCTTACAGGAGCCATGCGGTTTGAACTCGGGATGGAAGCAAAGGCGCGGGATGTAAATGCCGGCGTCGATCGCAGCCGTCATGACCGTCTGGCCTTCACGGAATCGTATCTTCTTGCCATCGAGCATGAATGTGTCAGTCATGATCGCGCGCCAGATGTGCGTTTGCGTCGTTGCGTCCGGTCAGCTGGCGGGCCTGGAGCAGGGCGCGGTCCAGATCGAAAGCAGGAACGAAGTCCTTGTGGGCAAGCCGTCTGTCGTAGGCATGGCGGAATTTTTCCATCGTATCCAGCACAGGGTTGCAGGCGCTATGGCCCAGCCCGCAGT
>JAJXWG010000097.1 GCA_021781695.1 Pseudomonadota bacterium | reverse complement strand
CGGGGCCGAGGATGGTGTCCATCTCGCCAACGGTGCAGGTGCTGCAATCCAGCAGATTCGCGCCGGGGCGCGGAAGGTGGTCGATGCGGTACAGCAGTTTGCTGCGGCAGTAGAAGAAAAGTGATACCCATATTTTACTGCGCGTAGTAACCGCGCGCACGATTTCTGATGTTCTGAAAGTGTGTGGTGCTTTCGTTGACGCCTGCATGATATCTGGGTATGGTTGGATGATTGGCGGTGTTTGTTGAACGTATTTGCAAAGGGCAAGGCATGAAAATACTGGTAGTAGGCGGTGCCGGATATATCGGCAGTCACACCTGCGTGGAATTGCTGCAATCGGGCCATGAGGTGCTGGTTCTTGATAACTTCTGCAACAGCAAAATGGAGTCGCTCAAGCGCGTTGAGAAAATCACCGGCAGGCCGGTGCCTGTAATAGAGGCGGACATCCGTGACCGGGAGGCGCTGCGCGAAGTTTTTCGCGCGCACGATCTGGACAGCGTGATTCATTTTGCAGGACTCAAGGCGGTGGGGGAGTCGGTGGATCAGCCTTTGCGCTATTACGACAACAATGTGTCGGGAACGGTTGCGCTTTGCGAGGTGATGCATGAGCAGGGTGTTCGCAACATCGTGTTCAGTTCTTCCGCGACCGTGTATGGCGATCCGCATGCAGTGCCGATACACGAAGATTTTCCGACAGGCGGCACGACCAATCCGTACGGCACGAGCAAGCTGATGATAGAACAGATACTGCGCGATCTGCATGCATCAGATCCGGCGTGGCGCATCGGCATCCTGCGCTATTTCAATCCGGTGGGTGCGCATGAAAGCGGCCTGATCGGGGAAGATCCGAATGGCATACCCAACAATCTGATGCCATTCATCGCGCAGGTTGCCGTGGGACGCCGGGAATATCTGCAGGTTTTCGGCAATGACTATCCGACGCCTGACGGGACAGGGGTGCGCGACTACATCCATGTGGTCGATCTGGCCCGAGGTCATGTCCTGGCCCTGGATTACCTTGCCAAAAACCGGGGCCTGTTTACCGTGAACCTCGGCACGGGACAGGGCTACAGCGTTCTGGACATGGTCAATGCCTTCAAGCTCGCGAGCGGACGCGAGATACCATACCGCATCGTGTCACGCAGGGCGGGGGATATTGCCTGCTGTTTTGCCGATCCCGCGCTGGCCAAGCAAATGCTGGGCTGGGCTGCGAAGTTTGGCATAGACAGGATGTGCGAAGATGCCTGGCGTTGGCAATCGATGAATCCGTCAGGATACCAATAGCCGTTGCAATGTTAAGCAAGCTCAATGCGGAACAGAGGGAAGCGGCCATGTATCTCGGCGGCCCGCTGCTGGTGCTGGCAGGCGCCGGCAGCGGCAAGACACGCGTGATCACGCACAAGATCGCGTATCTCGTTGAGGAATGCGGTTATGAAGCGAAGAACATCGCGGCGATCACTTTCACCAACAAGGCTGCCAACGAAATGAAGGAACGCGTGGGCACGCTTTTGCAGGGCAAGGATGCAAAGGGTCTCGTGGTCAGCACGTTCCATTCGCTGGGCATGAACATACTGCGCGCGGAAGCCGCTCTCCTGGGATACAAGCCGCAGTTCTCGATTTTCGATTCCAGCGATACCTTCAAGATTTTCAGCGAGCTTGCCAATTCGGGCGACAAGCAGGAAATCCGGACTATGCAGACCCAGGTATCCAACTGGAAGTCGGCTTTCATATCGCCCGGGCAGGTAGTGGCGGACAGTGCCGAGACAGAGGTTCATGCACGCATCTATGCGCGCTATCAGGAGACCTTGCGCGCCTATCAGGCGATGGATTTCGACGATCTGATCCATTTGCCGGTGCTGCTCTTCAAGGAATATCCGGAAGCCCTCTCGCGCTGGCAGCAGCGGCTGCGCTATTTGCTGATAGATGAATATCAGGATACCAACGATTGCCAGTATCAGTTGACCCGGCTCCTGGCAGGAACGCGCGCCGCATTCACTGCGGTGGGCGACGATGACCAGGCCATCTATGCATGGCGCGGGGCGAGCATCGCGAATCTGCACAATCTCAGAAATGACTACAGCCAGCTGCGGGTGATCAAACTGGAACAGAATTACCGTTCCTCGCAGCGCATCCTGAAAGTGGCCAATCAGCTCATCAATCACAATACCAAGGTGTTCGAGAAGAAGCTGTGGAGCGACCATGGCATCGGCGATGCGATCAGGATTTATGCGGCGCGTGACGATGAACATGAGGCGGAGAGTGTGGTGATGAAGCTCGTCACGCACAAGCTTGAGCATCAAACTCGTTTTTCGGATTACGCCATCCTTTATCGCAGCAATTATCTGTCGCGCGCATTCGAGGAACAGTTGAGAGCCCAGCGCGTGCCTTATACGGTAAGCGGAGGCACATCATTTTTCGATAAATCCGAGATCAAGGACATCACCGCCTATTTGCGGCTCATCGCAAACCCCGACGATGATCCGGCCTTCATACGCGCGATCACCACGCCCAAGCGCGGCATCGGCAATACCACACTCGAAAAGCTGGGCAGCTTCGCAGGTTCCCGCCACATCAGCCTGTTCGAGGCGGCTTTCGAGGCCGAGATGAATGAGTTGCTGCCGCCAAGACTGCATGAGGACCTGATGGTGTTTTGCCGTTTCATCAGCCGGCTCGAAGCGCGTGCCGACAAGGAGCCATGTGGCGAGCTTCTGGACGAATTGCTGCGCGCCATCGGCTATGAAGCCTGGCTTTACGACTCATTCGAGGCAAGGCAGGCGGAAGTCAAATGGAAAAACGTGGACGACTTCACGGGCTGGCTGAAACGCAAAGCCGAAGCCGACGGAAAATCGCTGCTTGAGATGGTGCAGACCATCGCGCTGATCAACATGTTAGACGGGCGCGACGAGGTTCCCGATGCAGTATCCTTGTCCACGCTGCATGCGGCCAAGGGGCTCGAGTTTCCCCATGTGTTCATTGTCGGTGCTGAAGAAGATATCCTGCCGTTTCGCGACAGCGATGAAAAAGGCATAGAGGAAGAACGCAGGCTGATGTATGTCGGCATTACCCGGGCAGAACGCAGCCTGCAGATCAGTTATTGCAAACGCCGCCGCAAAGGCCGTGACTGGGCGCTATGCGAGCCCAGCCGGTTCCTTGAAGAAATGCCGCAAAGCGAATTGGTCCATGCCGGTGTCCATGCGGAGGCTGTAGTGAGCAAGGATGAAGGCATGAACAAGCTGGCCAGGCTCAAAGCCATGCTGGCCAAACCCTAGCGTTAGGATGCGGGAATAAAAAAGCACGCCGTAGCGTGCTTTTTTATTGCGGAACAGTTACTGTTATGCCTTGTTGCCGCGGTTGCCGTTGAAATTTCCGCGGTCTGTGCGTTCGCTGCGCGGCGCGCCGAAACCCTGGCGATCGCCGCGTGGTGCTGCTGTGTTGCCGTTGCGCGAGCCGAAACTGCGATCGCGCGGTGGCTGACCGGCAAATCCGGTGCGCGCCTGGCCACCGAAACCTTCGCTGCGGGCAGGACGGCTATCCGTGTAGCCTGCACCGCGAGCCTGTCCTGGGCCTGTCGAAGGACTGCGATTGCCAAAGTTGTCCTGGCGCTTCCCGTAAGCCTGTCCCGAGCCCGTTGAAGGTCCGCGGTTGCCGGCGTATCCGCCGCGAGGTGCGCCGCTGCGCGGACGATCCGATGAAGGACCTGTGCGCAGTTTGTACTTGGGTTCAAGTCCCTCTATGGTGTGCATCTTGATGCTTTGCTCTATGTATCGCTCGATGCGCTTCAACAATTGTGCGTCGCGGTTGGACGCGAACGAGATAGCGATGCCGCTTGATCCGCCGCGTCCGGTGCGGCCGATGCGGTGCACGTAGTCTTCAGCGAACTTGGGCAGATCGAAATTGATCACGTGCGAGATACCTCGAACGTCCAGTCCGCGCGCCGCCACATCGGTTGCAACCAGTATGCGCACGTTGCCGTTACGCATGTTGAGCAGCGTGCGGTTGCGCTCGCGCTGGCTCATGTCGCCGTGCAAGGCGGCAACAGAATGGCCTTGCGCCGAGAGCTGATCGGCCAGGCCGTCCGCATCGCGCTTGGTGGCGGTAAACACCAGCGCCTGGTTGACTTCGGTGTCGGTCAGAAGGTGGCTCAGCATCTTGTTCTTGTGCGCTACGTCATCGGCGAACATCATGCGCTGTTCGATATTTTCGTGCTTGTCTTTTGCAGCTGAGACGTTGATGCGCTTCGGTGTCTTCAAAAGGCGTGAAGCCAGATTGCCGACCACGCCTTCCAGCGTTGCCGAGAACAGCAGCGTCTGGCGCGTGTTGGGTGTGGCGGCGGCGATGCGTTCGACATCGTCCACGAAACCCATGTCCAGCATGCGATCCGCTTCATCCAGAATCAGCATTTCAAGACGGGAGAAGTCGATGCGGCCGCGCTCCAGATGATCGATCAGACGGCCGGGTGTTGCCACCAGAATATCGACGTGGCTGGACAGCAAACGGTTCTGTACCGGGTAGGGCATGCCACCCAGTATGCTGATGATCTTGAAGCGCATGTTCTTGCCGTATTTCGTTGCCGCATCGCAGACCTGCTGGGCAAGTTCGCGTGTCGGGGTCAGCACGAGCACGCGCGGTCCTTTGCCTGGCATCGCTGAGGGCGTGGCCAGGCGATTTAGCGCAGGAAGGATAAAAGCGGCGGTCTTGCCGCTTCCGGTTTGTGCGGAGGCCATCAGATCGTGCCCGTCGATGATTTCGGGTATGGCCTGTGCCTGGATAGGCGTGGGTTCCGTGTAGCCTGTATCGGCAATGGCTTTCAGGATGGATGGGTTCAAATTCAGTGTTGCAAATGACATTGTTGCTTCCTTTAAATCAAAGGGAGTCGATCCTCCATAAAGGCATGCGCGGTCATAGGCGACCGTTCGCAAGTCCGGAATGAAGAAGCAATCTTCCCAAAGTAAACGCAGGCAGCTGACCGTTGTACGGACAGAGGATCAACCGGCGCAAAAAACATCGTTGCTAACCGGAAAACCCTGAGTGACCCAATTCGGATCACATAGAATTTTTTAGACAGGTGCGTAAGTGCACGAGAGATAGGTCGGAAACGATGAACTCATGCCGCAAGGTCTGCGGCAACGAAGCGCATTATACGGATTAAAAAGATTTGCGCCAGTTTATTTTTCGCCCGCAATCCGCAGACTTGAAAAGCGGGGATTTTTCTGTTCTAATCGTTTTGTCATTTCAACAATTATTAAATAGACAGATGATGAATTCCGAACAGGCAGTCAAGGCGCTGGCTGCATTGGCACAGCCCACCAGGCTTGCGATTTACCGGCTGCTGGTTGAAGCAGGGCAGGCGGGGATGTCGGCAGGGCAGATTGCGGAAAGGCTCTCTGCCGCACCCGCGACCCTGTCCTTCCATTTCAGGACATTGAGCCATGCCGAACTGATAGCAAGCCGACAGGAAGGCAGGTTCATCTTCTATTCAGCAAATTTTGCGGTGATGAACGGCATGCTGGGTTATCTGACAGAAAATTGTTGTGGCGGCAATATAGAGGCGTGCAGGACGCCTGGTGACTTGATTTAAGGAATTCATAATGAGTGAAAGACAATACAACGTGCTGGTGCTGTGCACCGGCAATTCCGCGCGAAGCATACTGGGCGAGGTGCTGTTCAACAGTTTGGGGAAAGGCAGGTTCCATGCCTGCAGTGCTGGCAGCAAGCCTGCAGGCAAGGTGAATCCCGGCGCGCTTGAATGGCTGCATAAAAATGGATACAGAACAGAAGGGCTTTACAGCAAGAGCTGGGATGAGTTCGCTGTGCCCGGTGCGCCGGAATTCGATTTCATCTTCACCGTGTGCGACAACGCAGCCGGAGAAACTTGCCCGCTGTGGCTGGGCAAGCCGGCAACGGCGCACTGGGGCATCCCCGATCCTGCGCATGTCGAGGGTGAAGAGGCAAGGCGGGCTGCATTCAAGAAAGCCGGGGAACAACTGGCACGGCGCATCCAGCTGTTTCTGAGCCTGCCTATCGAAAAGCTGGACAGGCTCGTGCTGCGCGACAAGCTTTCCGAAATCGGGCGCATAGAGGATTGAAAGCATGAGTATTTTCGAGCGATATCTGACCCTGTGGGTTTTCCTGTGCATCGTTGCCGGTGTGGTGCTGGGACAGATTGCGCCCGCGCCATTCCACTGGCTGGGCGGGCTGGAAATCGCAAAAGTCAATCTGCCGGTAGGTCTTTTGATCTGGGTAATGATCATCCCGATGTTGCTGCGCATCGATTTTGGCGCGCTGCACGAGGTGAGCAAACATTGGCGCGGCATCGGTGTGACACTGTTCATCAACTGGGCGGTCAAGCCGTTTTCGATGGCGTTCCTGGGCTGGTTTTTCATCCGGCATGTGTTTCTTCGTTATTTGCCCGCCGCAGAAATAGACAGTTACATTGCCGGACTTGTGCTGCTTGCGGCAGCTCCCTGCACCGCGATGGTGTTCGTCTGGAGCCGTCTGGTGAATGGCGAACCGATGTTCACCCTGAGTCAGGTTGCATTGAACGATGCCATCATGGTGTTCGCCTTCGCGCCGCTGGTTGCATTAT